>NZ_JAIUKB010000035.1:0-49939 GCF_020176785.1 Saccharopolyspora sp. 6V
CCCCGGCCGGGCCGGGGGCCCGCCGCCGCCCCCCCCCCCCCCCCCCCCCCCCCCCCCCCCCCCCCCCCCCGCCCCGCCCCCCCCCCCCCCCCCCCCCCCCCCCCTTCTGCTTTCCCGGGTTCCCGGAGAACCCCGTCGGGGCCGATCGCCCCGCGAGGACTCGAACCGCTCCGCCGGGCTGCTAGGCGGAGTCGCCCAGCTCCTGCACTTCACCCTTGGACGCGTCCCGCTGCGGTTGTCCCATGACTCCCCCCTTCGTCACCCAGTGCCCACAGCGTACTCACCTTGAGTGACACCCAGAAGTGCCCACGGGAAGTTCTCGGCCCGACCGGGGCGACGATCCCGGCCCGATTCGCGATGATCACGCGGTTGCGGCCCCCGCCGCGGCGGCCCGGTACCGCCGCGCCACCGCCGAGAAAGCGGCCTTCGGTTCCCACTCCAGGTCGGGATAGGTCGCCCCCCGCCGCCCTTCGAGGATCTTGACGATCCCCAGGCCGGCCCGGTCCAAGTCGTCCCTCGGGTCGCCGTCCGGGCGGTGCGGGTAGCCGGGCAGGGCGAACAGGAACACGAACGCGCCGTCCACGCCCTCCGCTTCGAAGATCTCCAGCAGCTCGTCCAGGTAGGCGGCCTGACCGGCCTCGTCGCGCTCGTAGGAACCGGTCAACCGCACCGGAACCCGGGTCCGCGGATCGTGCTCGACCACCTCCAGCACCCGTCCCCCGCGGTCTCCCGCGCCCCGGTAGGCCGCGGTCCCGAACCCGGTGATGGCGAGCGGCTTCGGACCGCGGGCCAGCTCGCGCACCGCTTCGCGGAACCCGTCGGCGACCTCGGCGGAGCGGATCAGCTCGAACGTCGCGAAGTCGAAGGGGGCCCAGTCGACCTGCTCGAACTGGATGGCGGCGTAGGTGAGCCCGCCCCCGAAGTACTCGCGGACCGCGGCCGCGGCGTCGCGCAGGAACGCGTTGACGCGCCCGCCGAGCTCGCGCAGCGCCGCGGCCCGCTGCTCAGGCCGGCCCACCAGCTGCTCGACCCGCTCCTCGGGGGTGTCGCCGGGCAGGAACCCGCGGTTCATCACGCTCAGCTCGACCCCCGCGACGAACACGACCTCGGCTCCTCGCCGCCGGAGCCGTTCCGCCCGCACGGCGCAGTCGCGGAACAGCGCGAGGATCTGCTCCGGTTCCAGTTCGAGCGGGTAGGGCGAGAACCAGACCTCCAGGCCGAGGTCGGCGGCGGCACCGGCGGCCAGCTCGATGCGCCGCGGGTCGCCGCCGATGATCTGGACGGCGTTGCAGTGCAGGTCGTCGCGGATGATGGCGAGCTCGCGCCGGACCACCGCGGGGTCGAAGTGCTCGCGGGACGTCCGGCCGTGCACGACGAACCCGGTGTCGTAGGTCATTCCCCTTGCTCGCATGGCGCGATCCCCTCCGTCGGTCTTCCGGCGGACGAGCGTGACAGCAAAAGTGCGCGCACGCAAGTTTGCGTGCACGCACCTGGTCGTGGGACGCTGGCGCCGTGACGACGGCACCGGGGTTGCGGGAGCGGAAGAAGCAGGCCACGCGCGAAGCACTGCGCGCGGCGGCGCTGCGCCTGGCGGTCGAGCGCGGGCCGGACCAGGTGCGGGTCGAGGACATCGCCGAGGCGGCCGGGGTCTCGCCGCGCACCTACAACAACTACTTCGCCAGCCGCGAGCAGGCGATCGTCTCCGCCGTGACCGCGGACCGGGAGTCGCGGATCGCCGCCGCGGTCGCGGCCCGGCCCGCCGAGGTGCACCTGGCCGACGCCGTCACCGACGCGGTGGTCGAGCAGCTCACCGGCACCGGCGAGCACGACCCCGAGGCGCTGCTGCTGATCACCACCCGGCCCGCGCTGCGCGACGCGTTCCTCGACACCACCGCCGGCATCGAAGGGCCGCTCGCGGCGGCCATCGCCGACCGCGCGCCCGGCACCGAGGCGACCGCCGCCCGAGTGCTCGCGGCGAGCGTCGCCGCGGCGGTCCGCATCGCCCTGGAGACCTGGCTCCAGCCGGCCGGGAGCGCCGACGGCCTGGTCGTCCCCACCGGCCCACTACCCGACCAGCTCCGCGCAGCCCTGGCCCCCCTCACCCCAGCCCTCGACGCAGCCGAGCACCCCTGACCAAGATCGTCCTTCCTGTCAGCGGCGAAGCCGATGAGCAGAAACCACCTGACCAACCGGACCACCCGCGGGTTCTCAGCGGGATTCTCGCGAGGACAGCTTTTTCCCTCGTGGCGGAGCCACTTGGGAAAAAGATCCCGCAGCGAGAATCACGCTGAGGTTCCGCCACCCCACTCCCGAGCAACGGGACCGGGAAGGCCATCAAGGCCGAAGGCGTGCGAGTTGGGGGTCGTGGTCGCTGGTCTGGTCGGCGAACTCGGCGTTCACGTGCACCACGTCGTAGTCCACCCGCCCGACGCCCGGGGTGGTGAGCACGTGGTCGAGCGCCTGGGCGTTGCCCTCGTACACGTAGCTGTACCGCTCGACCGGCGGCAGCGCGTCGGCGGCGGAGCTCAGCAGCCCGCCCTCGGTCAGCGCGGACACCGCCGGGGAGAAGCCGAAGTCGTTGAGGTCGCCGGTGACGACGACCTTCGCGCCCGGGTCGATCGCCGTGAGGTCCGCGACGAGACCGCGCACCAGCCGGGCCTGCTCGACCCGCTGCCGCTCCGACTCCCGCGCGGGCGGCTGGAACCGGCCGTGCATCGGCTGGTCGCCGCCCTTCGAGGTGAAGTGGTTCGTGACGACGAACACCTGCTCGCCGCGGAACGAGAACTCGCCGACCAGCGGCTTCCGGCTCGCCTCCCATGCCGGGTCGGCGGGCGCGATGCGGCCCGGGGAGGCGCTCAGCTCGGCGCGGTCCCCCGCGGGCACCGCGCGGACCGGCGTGACCGCGTCCCCGCCGGGACGGTCCACGAAGGACACCCGGGCCGGGTCGAACAGGAACGCCACCCGGATGTTGCCGCCCGGCTGCCCGCCGTCGGCGCCGTCCACCGGGTCGATCTGCCGCCACTCGTAGCGCGGGCCGCCCGCGGCGGCGATGGCGTCCACCAGGCGGCGCAGCGTGCCGTCGGCGGCGACCACCCCGTCGTCGGTGGCGCCGGTGTCGTCCTGCACCTCTTCGAGGGCGATCACGTCCGGGGCCGCCAGGTTCACCGCGACGCCGCGGGCCAGCCGGTCGAGCTTCGACTGCTCGTCGGTGCCCGCCAGGTTCTCCACGTTGTAGGTGGCGACGGCCAGTTCGTCCGGATCCTGCGCGCGGGTGACCTCCGGTTCGACGCCCACCGGCCGGTGCTCGCCGAGCGACGTCGCCGCCAGCAGGTAGCCGCCGAACCGGCTGTAGTCCAGCGGCCCCTCGGTGCGCCCGGTCAGCTCGTCGCCGACGTTCGCCGCCGGGACCGGCAGGCCCACCGGCTCCACCTTCAACCGGCCCGAGTTCGGCTCGTCGTAGCCGGTGTAGGTGGTGGTGCCGCGCTCGCCGGCCTGCTGCGCGGGCTTCGAGGTGACGGTCAGCGCGCCGTACGAGTCGGTCGGGCCCACCACGCGCGCGTCGGCGACGGAGACGTTCATGTGCTCGCGGGACTCGTAGTAGTCCAGCGCGAACCGGGCCGGGTCGAGCGGCAGCGCGTCCAGCTCGCCGTCCGGGGCGTACGCCGCCGGTACCGATTCCGGGGCGATCGGCTCCGCCGCCGGGACCGGTGCCGCGCCGGTGATCTCCCAGGTGGCGCCGGACAGCTCGGTCACCGACTGGTTCGGCGTGGTCTCCGGCTGCTCGCCGTCGCCGACCGCGTAGTACTCGGCGACCGTGCCGGACACCGCCACCACGTCGCCCACCGCGACCCGCGGCGGCGCGTCCGGGGTGTAGACGAACAGGCCTTCGCTGGTGCGCGGATCGCCGTCAGGTTCCGGGTCCTGGAACCAGAAACCCGGTGCGGTGCCCTCGGTCCGGACGCCGGTGACCACGCCCGGCACACCGCTCACCCGCTGCCCCAGCAGAGGCGAGACGCGGCCCGCGCCCTGCACGTCGTGGATGCGCACCTCGGCTGCCGCCGCCGAACCCGGCAACACCATCAGCACCCCGCACGCGGCCAGCGCCCCGGCCAGCACCTTCGACGATCCCACTCCGAACCCCCAGCGCTCGAACGATCACAGCGGCGCCCGACGCTACCGCGCGCAGGTGACGCCCGAACCGATTTCACCCGTACGCCGGGCGAAACCTCGTCGATCGAGACCGCGGACCTCGCGCCGTTTCCCGTCAGCGGCGAAGCCGCTGAGCCGCCGACCACCTGAGCACCTCGCACCGCAGCGGGTTCTCAGCGTTCTCCTCGCGAGGACAGCGTTTTCTCCTGTGGCGGAGCCACCGGTGAAAACGATCCCGCAGCGAGGAGGACGCTGAGGTTCCGCCACCCCATCCCCGAGCAGCAGGGGACGACACGGTTTTCAGACCCGGATCTCCGGGCGGTGCTGCTCCAGCCAAGCCGCGATGTCGAGGGCCCGGTCCAGCTTCTCCCGTTCGTAGCCGGGGAGTTCCGCGGGCGGCGTGCTCACCGTGGCGTCGAACCACTTGCGGTAGATGACCTGGAACATCGGGTGGTCCGGGTCCGCCAGCACCTCGCGGCCCATCGCCTGCAACTTCCCCGCGTAGCCCGGGTCCTGGGTGGACGGGTACGGGCTCTTCACCCGTTGCAGCACCGATTCCGGCAGCACGTCGCGGGTGGCGGCGCGCAGGAGGCTCTTCTCCCGGCCGTCGAAGCTCTTCATCGCCCACGGCGCGTTGAACACGTACTCGACCAGCCGGTGGTCGCAGAACGGGACGCGCACCTCCAGGCCGACGGCCATGCTGATCCGGTCCTTGCGGTCCAGCAGCGCCCGCAGGAAGCGGGTCAGGTGCACGTGGCTCATCACCCGCATCCGCGCTTCGTGCGGATCTTCGCCGGGCAGCGGTTCCACTTCGGCGGCCGCGTCGCGGTAGCGGTCCTTCAGGTAGGTCATCAGGTCGATCCGGGCGTCCAGGTCCGGGTCGAAGAACTCCGACACGGCGGGCCCGCCTTCGTCCGCGGACATCTCACCGGCGGCGAACACCGGCACCATCCACGGGAAGATCTCGGCCTGCTGCGCCACCGGGTCGTGGAACCACGGGTAGCCGCCGAACAGCTCGTCCGCGGTCTCCCCGGACAGCGCGACCGTGCAGTGCTCCCGGATCGCCTGGAACAGCAGGTACAGCGAGGTGTCCACATCGGCGGCACCCACCGAGAAGTCCTTCGCCGCCAGCACCGTCCGCCGCGTCGCCGGATCGGCCAGGGCCGCGTCGGAGAGCACGATGTCCCGGTGCACCGATCCGACGTGCCGCGCCACGTCGTGCACGAACGGCGAATCCGGCGTCGCCCGCATGTCATCCGGGCGGAAGTTCTCCGCCAGGCCCACGAAATCCACCGAGTAGCTGCGCACCCGCTCGTCCCGCGCCGCCAGCTGGCCGGCCGACAGCGCGGTCAGCGCGCTCGAATCGAGGCCGCCGGACAGCAGCACGCCCAGCGGCACGTCCGCGGTCAGCTGCCGCCGCACCGAGTCGTCCAGCAGCTCCCGGATCGTGGCGATCGTCGTGTCGAGGTCGTCGGTGTGCTCGGCGGTGCGCAACGTCCAGTAGGTGCGTTCGCGCAGCCCGTCCCGGTCCACCACGACCAGCGTGCCCGGCACCACCTCGCGCATGTCCGCCCAGATCGCGTGCCCCGGCGTCTTGATCCCGCCGAGCAGCTCGTTCACCCCGTCCGCCGCGATCACCGGCCGCACGTCCGGGTGCGCCAGGATCGCCTTCGGCTCCGAACCGAACAGCACGCCGTCCCGGGTGCGCTGGAAGTAGAACGGTTTGATGCCCATCCGGTCGCGCACCATGACGAGCTTCTCGGCGCGACCGTCCCAGATCGCGAACGCGTACATGCCGTTGAGCCGGTCGACGAGCTCCTCGCCCCACTCCAGGTAGGCCCGCAGCACCACCTCGGTGTCGCTGGAGGTGCCGAACCGGTGGCCGCGACCGCGCAGTTCCTCGCGCAGCTCCGGGAAGTTGTAGGTCTCGCCGCTGTAGGTCAGCACCACCGGACCGTCCGGGGTGTCCGCGCGCATCGGCTGCGCCCCGCCCTCGATGTCGATCACGGCGAGCCTGCGGTGGCCGAGCGCGACGTGCCGGTCCAGCCACACCCCCGCCGCGTCCGGGCCGCGGCAGGCCATCGTCTCCGTCATCGCCGCCACGACGTCCCGCCGCCGGTTCACGTCGTCCTCGAACGACACCAGTCCCGCGATTCCGCACATGTTCCGCGCTCCTCCAGCCGCCGACGCCTGCACCGACCCACCCAGCAGCATCCCCGTCCGGAACCCGGGCATTCACCAGGATTCGGGGCGCACCGCGGCACCGGCGCACTCGACGTCGACGCCCCGCCCGACGCCGGAACGGAGCAGCGCGCCGGGGCCCGCGTTCCCCGTTCGGCGGCGAGCACCGGTGCGCCGGGTCAGCACCCACCCGCCGTCCGAGCGCCTCGGATGCCCCGAACGAGCAAGCCCGCGACCTGCGCCGCGACGCAGCGAGTTTCGCTGGACCAGCGGTAGGGCGGGGCCGCGCGGCCCGGAAGCATCCGTTGGCGGCGGCTCTTTCTCCGCGCTCTGGAGGAGCATTGACGCATCCGTCCCACTGCGAACGTGCCGGCGGCGACACCTGCAAGTGCCGGTGCGCCAACACCCTGCACGGGTGGCCCGGCGCCGTCTCGCTGATCCGCGACCCGGCCCCCGACGCCCTCGACGACTTCCGGGAACGAGCCGACCGCAGGTGGGAGGCGGCCGAGCGCAAGGCTTCCGGGAGCGAGAACCGCTCCCGCTCGACGATCGGGCACAAGCGCGCCGCGGTGGACACCGCGCGCGAACACGTGCTCCGGGCGCTCCGCGCGGTGCACCGGACCGCCGAGTCCCGTGCGGAGCAGCAGAGTCCCCCACCGGATTCGACGCCCGACGACGGAGCCACCGGGTCCGGTGCAGGACGGCAGGAATCTCCGCCACCTCCGACGTCCGACGAGGAAGCCGACACCGCGGCCCGGGAACGGGCGGACACCGACCGGAGGCTCGCCACCGCCCGCACCGATGTGGACCGGGTCGAAGCGGTGGGCGAGCTGCTCGGCCAGGTCCTCGACCAGGTCGAGCGGGACTTCGGCCCGCTGGGCACCGGAACCCGCGCGGCGATGGCGGAGCACTTCTGGTGCGAACTGCTCGTGCAGCTGGTCGTGGTGATCGAGGAGGCGAAGCGCGCCTGGGACGCGATTCCCCAGGTGGTGGGAAAGCAGCTCGACGAGGTGGTCAACGCAGGCCGCCGCAAGATCCCCGCCGAGGTCGTCTCCGCGTGCACGAAGCAGCTCTGGACCCGCCTCACCGAAGCGCTCGGCCTCACCGGGATCGAGCAGGCCGCCGCACTGCTGCCCGCGCTGCGGACGCTCGCGGTCGTGCTGTGCAAGTCCCCGCCCCGCCATCCGGCGGTCGTGCGGCACTGCCTGGACCCGCTCCAGGAACTGCTGCTGGACAAGGCGAAAGCGCGGTTGAAGCAGGCGTTCGGTGCGAGCCTGCTACCCGAGATCCACGCTCGGCTCGAATAGCCGCCGGCCTGTCGGTGCGTTGATCTAGTGTCCCGCGGCGTGAGACCTGGATACGGACATGCGCTCGTGCTGCGGCCGGGCGAGCACCTGAGCCGCCGCGCGGTGAGCTGCCCCTCCGGCGAGTACGGCCTGGTGCACCAGCACGACGGCAACGTCGTCCTTTACCGGAACGCCGACTCGGTCGCGGTGTGGGCCACCGGCACGAACTACCAGCGGGGGGTGCTCGACTCGCCCCTGGTGTCCGATCCGGATCCGGCGTTCGGCCGCCCCGGCCGCCTCGCTCTGGAAGAGGACGGCGACCTCGTGGTCTACGCGCACACCGGCGAGCGGCTATGGTCCACCGGCCCCCAACGCGAACCGGTCGAGTCCCTGGTGGTCCACGACTGGGGCAAGATCGCGCTGAAGAACGAGCAGGGTCACGTGCTGTGGGAATCGCCGCGCGCGCCGAAGCGCTGGGACGGCTGGAACTCCCCCGCCGACGGCCACCGGGTGCGGCGCGGGCAGACGCTGCGGAACGCCTCGCTGACCTCCGCGAACGGGGAGTACCAGTTCGTCGTCGGCGAGGAGGACGCGTGCTTCCTGTGCCGGGTGGACGGTCCGGTGCTGTGGCACGAGCCGATCCGGCGGGGCGACGGGTTCGCGCTCACCGAGGACGGCGAGCCGCGCACCGTCCGGCCGGACGGCTACGCGCTGCCCGGCATCATCGGTCCGGCGCCGGACGTGCGCGCGGAAGCGCTGCTGGTGACCGACGACGGGTTCCTCGCCCTCGTCGACGCGCACGACGAGATCCTGTGGGCGCACCGCCCGAAGCCGCTCGCCCCGGCGGTCCCGGCGAAGCGCGCCCGTCCCGCGCGGCCGACGCGCCCCGCGAACGTCCCCGAGCTGCCCGGCACCGAAGAGGTGCCCGTGGTGCGCACCGACTTCTCCGACGACGCGGCGTGGGCGGCGACCGCGGCCCGCACCACCGCCGACTACTTCGAAGGCGAACCGGACGACGAACCCTGGTCGGCGAACGTGGTCCTGGTCGACGACCGCCGCTACGCCGGACTCTCCGCGGCGCAGCTGACCGCCCTCGTCCCGGCGGACGCGGACTGGCCGCTGCTCGTCGTCGCCGACGCGCACACCACGACCGCGCCCGAGCACGACGTGCTGGTGGTCAGCCTCGACGAGGACAGCTTCGGCGAGACCCGCCGCGCCACCACCGGCGCCCTCGTCGAGATGGAGATCAACCTGTCCCTCGCCAACATGGACTGGGAGGACTTCGCGGGCGAGGAGGACTCCGGCCTGATCGAACCGATGAACGTCGAGAACCACCCGCACCCCCCGACCAGCTGACCCGGCGGGGCGTCGCGCGGAGGTTCAGCGGTGGAACGGCCGGTTCGCCGGGTACGAGGATCCACGACCCGGTCGTCGCGGACCACGAGGAACTCGACGCCGGTGGCACTGTCGTCCGCTCCGGGTCGACCCGGGATCGCGGTGCACGGCCCGGTCAGGAGGTCGCCCCCGACGAGACGGTGCCGGGAGCCGAGCCAGCTCCCCGTGCGCGGCGCCCCCGGAGAACCGGGCCCCGAACGCCGAAGAGCCGGTCCCCTGTGGGGACCGGCTCTTCGCTGGCGGTAGCGGTGGGATTCGAACCCACGGAGGCTCTCACCTCACGCGCTTTCGAGGCGCGCTCCTTCGGCCGCTCGGACACGCTACCGCCGACTAGGCTACTGCACGCTCGTTCGGCGCCTCAGGCGGGGGTCGAAGATCAGGAACCGCTGGACTCGCTCTCGCCGGAGCCCTTGAACTTGTCCTGGACGTCCTGCACGGCGCCGGCGGCCTTGTCCTTGACGTCCTGGCCGGTCTCCTTGACCTGGCCTTCGACCTGGTCGCGCTTGCCGGCGTTCTTCAGCTCGTCGTTGCCGGTGGCGTTCCCGGCCGCCTCCTTGGCCTTGCCGGTCCACTGCTGAGCCTGGTGCTTGGCCTTGTCGAACACGCCCATGATGACTCCTTCCGCAGCATTCGGTTCACGCGTGGGAGTACCCCTCATGATCCGGCATCACGCGCACGTGGCGCAGATCACCGGTGCTGGTCGAAGAATCCTTCCAGCAACCGCGCGCACTCGGCGGCCAGCACGCCGCCCACCACTTCCGGGCGGTGGTTGCTGCGGCGGTCCCGCACCACGTCCCACAGCGAGCCGACGGCGCCGGTGCGCGGTTCCCACACGCCGAACACCAGCCGGGACACCCGGGACAGGACCAGCGCGCCCGCGCACATCGTGCACGGCTCCACGGTCACGGCGAGCGTGCAGTCGGCGAGCCGCCAGCCGTCGCCCCACTCCGCGGCGGCGGCGCGCAGCGCCAGCACCTCGGCGTGCGCGGTCGGGTCGGCGAGGTCTTCGCGGCGGTTGTGGGCGCGGGCCAGGACGCGGCCGTCGGGGGCGGCGACCACGGCGCCGATCGGCACGTCGCCGGTGGCCAGCGCACCGGGGGCGACCTCCAGCGCGGCGCGCACCAGCTCGGTGTCGCGGGGCGTCACTGGTCCAGCTTCTCCAGCACGCCGGCGAACTGCTCCCCGAAACCGCAGCGCTGCGCGATCATCTCCAGCTGCTCGTCCGGGTACAGGTCGACCTCCTCGATGATCACGAGGAGTTCGCCCTCCGGGAGTCCGATGTCGGACAGGATCGACAGGTTGCCCTCCGGCCACACCTCGTCGTCGTCCTCGTCGGGGGCGTCCGCACGCAGCAGGTCCAGCACGTCCGCGGCGATGTCGTAGTCCAGGGCGGCCGCCGCGTCCGACAGCAGCAGGTCGACGCCACCGGGGATCGGGCGGATCAGCACGAAGAACTCGTCGTCCACGTTGCACATGCCGAACACCGCGCCGGTCGAGCGCAAGGCCCGCAACGCGGTGATCGTGTCGTCGAGCCCGCCCAACACCGAGCCCTCCAACGCACTGCACCGCCACCGGCCGTCCTCGCGAACCACGGCCACGGCGAAGCCCGCCTCCGGCTCCTGCCCTGTCATGCGGACCACGGTAGAGCGTGCGGGTGCCACCCGAAAGCACTATTGCGCGCTCGTGACCTTCGGCACCGCGAACGGGGGTGCACAACCGCACGACCGGGTGGCGCTGCCCCGCCCCGGGGTCGGGCAGGATGGGTCCATGCGTGCCGTGTGCGTGATCGGACTGGGATTGATCGGTGGCTCGGTGCTGCGCGCCGCCACCGCCGCCGGACGCCCCGCCTGGGGTGCCACCGCGGGAGCCGACGACGCCGCCGGGGCCCGCGGCGACGGCTACCAGGTGGACAGCACCGAGGAGGCGTTGCGCCGCGCCGCCGAGCAGGACGCCCTCGTCGTCGTCGCCACCCCGCTGACCTCGGTGCGCGCCGTGCTGCGCGAGGTCGCCTGGCACGCGCCGGAAGCGCGGCTCACCGATGTGGTCAGCGTCAAGGACCCGGTGGACGCCGAGGTGCGCGGCCTGCTGCCCGGCGCGCGCTACGCGGGCGGTCACCCGATGGCGGGCACCGCGTCCTCCGGCTGGGCCGCCGGGTCCGCCGAGCTGTTCCGCGGCGCGCCGTGGGCGGTCGTCGTCGAGGAGGGCACCTCGCTGGAGGCGTGGCGGGACGCCGCCGAACTGGCGCTGGACTGCGGTGCGCACGTCGTCGCCACCTCCGCCGCCGAGCACGACGACGCCGTCGCCCGCATCTCGCACCTGCCGCACGTGTTCGCGAACGTCCTCGCCGCCGTCGGCGCGGACGGCGGGCCGCTCGCGCTGTCGCTGGCCGCCGGGTCGTTCCGGGACGCCACCCGCGTCGCCGCCTCCGACCCGGAGCTGGTGCGGGCCATGACCGAGGGCAACCGGGTGGCGCTGCTGGACGCGGTGGACGACGCGCTGGGCCGGCTCGGCGCCGCGCGCGGCTCGCTGGCCTCCACCGGGGCGCTCAAGACCACCGTCGACGCGGGCTTCGCGGCGCGCGGCGAACTGGAGCGGGTCAGCGACCCCGAGCGGACGAGCCAGGAGGTGGTGCTGCGCGGCGACCGGGACCTGCGCAGGCTGCGGGAGCTCGGCGCGCGCGGCGGACGCATCACCGCGCTCGGCGAGGGGTCCGCCACCGTGGAACTCCCAGCGAGCTGACAGCGACTCCGCCCGCACCTTCCACCGGCGCCGCCGGTTCGGCCAGCATGGAGCCATGGCCCGCGCCTACGTCCTCGACGCCGCCCGCACCCCGTTCGGACGCTACCGGGGTTCGCTGTCCGGGATCCGCGTCGACGACCTCGCCGCCCTGCCGCTGACCGAACTGCTGTGCAGGCACGGTCCCGGCGGCAGCGGGCGGCTCGACCCGGCGCGGATCGAGGACGTGCTCTACGGCAACACCAACGGCGCCGGCGAGGAGAACCGCAACGTGGCGCGGATGGCGGCGCTGCTCGCCGGGCTGCCCGCCACCGTCCCGGGCGTCACCGTCAACCGGTTGTGCGCCTCCGGCGGTGAGGCGCTCGTGCAGGCGGCGCGGGCCGTCAAGGCCGACGAGGCCGAGCTGCTCGTCGCGGGCGGGGTGGAAGGCATGAGCCGCGCGCCGTTCGTGGTGCCGCGCGCCGAGCGGGCCATGCCGGACCGGATGGAGGCGGTGTCCACGGCCGCGGGCTGGCGGCTGGTGAACCCGCGGATGCTCTCGGCGTGGACGGTGCCGCTCGGGCACGCCGCGGAGCGGACCGCGCTGGACCTCAGCATCACCCGCGAACAGCTGGACGGGTGCGTTCTTCGCTCCCACCGGCGGGCGGCGGCCGCGTGGGACGCGGGCCTGCACGACGGGTTCGCGTTCCCGGTGACCGCACCCGACGGGGAGGTGGTGCGCCGCGACGAGTCGGTGCGGCCGGACACCGACCTGCGCAAGCTCGGCAGGCTCGACCCCGCGTTCTCCCCGGGCGGGCCGGTCACCGTGGGGAATTCGGCGCCGCTGTCGGACGGGGCGCTGGCCGCGCTCGTCGGCACCGAGGCGCAGGCCGAACGGCTCGGCGTGCGGCCGTGGGGCGAGCTGGTGGGTTCGGCGAGCACCGGGACGGAACCGCACCACTTCGCGCTGTCCGCGGTGCCCGCGATCCGCGCGCTGTTGCGCAAGCTCGGGGTGACCGCGGCCGACGTGGATCTGTGGGAGATCAACGAGACGTTCGCCGCGGTGGTGCTGGCGGTGCTGGAGCACCTGCCCGGCGTGGACCGGGAGCGGGTGAACGTGCACGGCGGCGCCCTCGCCTACGGGCACCCGCTGGGGGCGTCGATGCCGCGCATCGTGCTGGACCTGTGCCGCCACCTGCGGCACCGGGGCGGCGGGCTGGGCATCGCGGCGGCCTCAGTGGGCGTCGGGCAGGGGTTGGCGATCGCCGTCCGGGCGTGACCCGCGCCCCCGGGGCACCCGCGCGAACGGCCCCGGACGCGAGGAGAGGGGCCGTCCCCGCGCGTGCGGGACGACCCCTCTCGGGGCGCTGCCGGCCACCGCGCGGTCGGGACCACCCTCGCCAGGTCCCTCCGGTTCGGCTTCGGCCGCGCAGCGGAGCGCGGACTACTGCTTCGGTCCTGAGTCCTGGTTGCGGAAGTAGTCCTTGCCCTTCTCGGCGGCCTGATCGATCTGCTGCTCGTGGCCGAACTTCTTCTTGACCGCATCACTTCCCTTGTCGATGCCCTGTTCGACCTTGTCGCTGTGCTGCTTGCCCATGTTCAACAGCTTGTCCTTGAGGCTGCCGAGTCCCATGACAGCTCCCTTCTGGCGACGTCCTCAGGTCCTCCTGAAGCTAGACCCCCTGGCGGGGGAATGCGCGCCGGTGAGCGGCCGCCAGGCAGGCCCGTCACCGCGATCCGGCACGGAAGGGTGACATCGGCCGGGTGATCGCGAGTCTGTGGTGACGCTCCGCAGTCCGTCCCGATGCTTGCCCGCCGCTGCCCGGCGGGTCTAGCGTGACTCCGTGACCAGATGAGCGAATCCGGTCACGGAGTCCACGAGACGGCGCCGCCCGGACCGGCGCAGGAGAGGAACCCAGTGCCCCGCGACACCACCCGAGCCGACCGGATCCTCGACGCCGCAGGCGAACTGCTGCTGCGCCACGGGTACCGGAAGGTCACCGTCGACGACGTCGCCCGCCGGGCAGGCGTCGGCAAGGGCACCGTCTACCTGCACTGGAAGACGAAGGTCGCGCTGTTCCAAGGCCTCCTGCTGCGCGAGTCGATCGCGCTCGTCGACGACCTCCGCGGCGGCCTGCGGGACGACCCGGACGAGGTGCGCCCGCACCGGTTGCTGCGGCTGGCCTACCTCGTGACCTTCCGCCGCCCGCTGGCGCTGGCGCTGATCACCGGAGACGCCGAAGTCCTGGGCGAGCTCCGCCGGCCATCCGGTGCGGACCGCTCCGGCGAGGAGTGGATGCAGCGGACCAACGAGCGGTTCTACGCGGTGCTGGCCGAGTCCGGGCTGCTCCGCGACGACCTGCCCGACCTGGCCTACACGCTCAACGCCGCCGCGCTCGGGTTCTTCCTCGCCGACGACTACAAGCCCGCCCTCTCCGGCATCGATCGGGAGTCGAAGGCCGACGCCCTCGCGCACACCATCCGACATGCGTTCGAACCACCGGCGGAGCCGGACCCGGCGGTGGTGCGCGCCGTCGCGGACCGGATCGACGCGCTGCTCACCGAACTGATCAACGGCTACCGGGAGCTGTTCGACGCGCTGGACGCGGCGAACGCCCCCCGGCGGATTCCACCCGACGTTCGATGAAGGGGACATCATGACCGCGATCGAAGACTGGGGATCACCGGCGTCGCAGTTCTGGCTGCGCGGCGAACGCCCCGGCGAGCCCGTGCAGTACGACGAGTCCACCGGGTTGTGGAACGTCTACGGACACTCCGAGACCTTGCACCTGCTCAACGACCCGGTGACGTTCTCCTCCGACACCAGCCGGTTGTTCCCGCAGGGCGACGAGTTCGCCGACGGCAACCTGGTGCGGATGGATCCGCCGGAGCACGACAAGCTGCGCAGGCTCGTCACCCACGCCTTCACCCCGAAGGTCGTCGCCGGGCTCGAACCGCGCATCGCCGAACTCACCGGTGAGCTGCTCGACGCCGTCGACGGCACCGACCGGCTGGAACTGGTCGCCGACCTCGCCTACCCGCTGCCGGTGATCGTCATCGCCGAGCTGCTCGGCGTGCCCGCCGACGACCGCGGTCTGTTCAAGCAGTGGGTGGACGCGATGTTCACCAGCGACGCGACGCTGTCGCTGAAGGACCGGACGCCGGAGCAGCAGCGCGAGCTGGACGAGGTGCTCGCCCAGGTCCGCAACCTCACCGACTACCTGGGCGAGCACGTCGACGAGCGGCGCGCGCACCCGCGCGGGGACCTGCTCACGAAGCTCGTGGAAGCCGAAGTGGACGGGGAGCGGCTCACGCGCGAGGAAGTCGTGAACTTCGCGAACGTGCTGCTCATCGCAGGGCACATCACCACCACGATGCTGCTCGGCAACACCGTGCTCTGCCTGGACGCCCATCCCGAGCACGAGGCCCGCACCCGGGCGGATCGCGGCACGCTGCCCTCGGTGATCGAGGAATCGCTGCGCTTCCTCAGCCCGTTCGCCACGCTCGGCCGGGTGACCACCGCCGAGACCGAACTCGGCGGGCAGCGCATCCCGGCCGACCAGCTGCTGATGGTGTGGGTGGCCGCGGCGAACCGGGATCCGCGGCAGTTCCCGAACCCGGACGTCTTCGACCCGACCCGCCACCCGAACCCGCAGCTCGGCTTCGGCCGCGGCATCCACTTCTGCCTCGGCGCACCGCTGGCGCGGCTGGAGGGGAAGGTCGCGCTGGACCTGCTGCTGGACCGGTTCCCGAAGCTGGCCACCGACCCTTCGGATCCGCCGGAGTTCCAGCCCAACCCGAACATGACCGGCGTGCGGAAGCTCCCGCTGCGCACCCGCTGACCGGCGGCACCGGCCCGCGGGGGGTGCGGCCGCGCGAGGCTGAGCCGGTACCGGGTGAGCGGACCGTTCGTCCGATCCCGTTGGGCGAACGGTCCGTTCACCCCGCTGGAACCGCCCCGAGCAAGAGAAAGGGCCGCCGGTGCGCCCGGCGGCCCTCGCTCACGCGTTCCGGATCAGAACGACAGCTTGCGGAAGATCGCCCGCGGCAGGTGCCGCAGCACGACCATCACCCAGCGCATCTGCCCCGGAACCCAGATGGACTCCTTGCCCTTGCGGACGGCGTCGATGATCGCGGCGCCGACCTGCTCCGGCGTCTGCGCCATCGGGGCCGGCTTCATGCCCGCGGTGAGCTTCGTCTTCACGAAGTTCGGGCGCACGACCGTGACCTTCACGCCCGAACCCTCCAGGGCGTAGGTCAGCCCGGAGTAGAACAGGTCGATGCCGCCCTTGGCGGAGCCGTAGACGAAGTTCGTCCGGCGGGCGCGCTCACCGGCGGGCGAAGCCATCATCACCAGGTGCCCGTGGCCCTGCTTGCGCAGCTTGTTCGACAGGTGCACGCCCAGCGACATCGGCGCCACGTAGTTGACCTCCGCGGTCAGCCGGGCGGCGGCCGGGTCGGTCCAGCACTTCTCGTTGTCGAGCTGCACGCCGAAGGCGACCAGGGTGACGTCGATGTCGCCGTCGGCGAAGGCCTTCTCGACCACGTCGCCGTGCGTTTCCGGGTCGGTGGCCTCGAACTCGATGGTGCTGACCGTGCTGCCGGTCTTGCGCAGCCGCTCCGCGGCGGCTGCGACCAGGTCGGCCTCCTCGGGGCGCGCGGCCAGCACGATCCGGAGCGGGCGCTGGTTCGCGTACTGCTCCGCGGTCGCCAACGCGATGTCGGACGTACCACCGAGGATGAACAGGGACTGCGGGTTTCCAACGGCGTCGATCACAGGGCCAACCTTCGGGACAGATCGGAGTGGAAGATTCCTTGCGGGTCGACGGCGGCGCGGACCTTGCGCCACTCGTCGAGGCGGGGGTACATCTGCTGGATCATCTCGGGCGTGGTCCGCGAGTCCTTCGCGAAGTACAGACGCCCGCCCGCGCCGAGCACCACCTCGTCCAGTTCCTGGCAGAACCGGCTCAGGCCGTCCTTGATCGGGAAGTCGACGGTGATCGTCCAGCCCGGCATCGCGAACGACAGCGGCGCGCGGCTGCTGTCGCCCATCCGCTTGAGGACGTTGAGGAACGACACGTGACCGGACTCGGCGATGCGCTTCACCAGCGTGCGCAGCGCCTCGTGCTGCTCGAACGGCAGGATGAACTGGTACTGCAGGAAACCCTTGGAACCGTAGGCGCGGTTCCACTCGCCGAACATGTCCAGCGGATGGTAGAAGGCCGTCAGGTTCTGCACCTGGCCGCGGCCCGCCTTCGGCGTCTTGCGGTACCAGACCTCGCTGAGCGTGCTGAACGTCAGCTTGTTGGCCAGCCCGTTCGGGAACACGTCCGGGAAGGTCAGCAGCTGCGGCGCGTCGAACTTCAGCGGGTCGGCGCGCAGCTTCGGCGGCAGCTCGTCGAGCTTGGCCAGCGAGCCGCGGGAGAACGCCGAGCGGCCCAGCTTCGGGCCGGTGGAGATCGCGTCGAACCACGCCATCGAGTAGTCGTAGTTCATGTCCGAGCCGTTGGAGAACAGCTCCAGCGTCTCGTCCAGGTCCTTCGTGCGGTCGGCGTCGACGATGAAGTACGCGCTCTCGGTGCGCTTCATCTTCACCTTGGCGCGCAGCACGATGCCGGTCAGGCCGACACCGCCCACCGTCGCCCAGAACAGCTCCGAGCCCTCCCCGTCCGGGGTCAGGGTGCGGACCTCGCCGTCGGCGGTGAGCAGGTCCATCGACAGCACGTGGTTGCCGAAGCTGCCGTGCGAGTGGTGGTTCTTGCCGTGGATGTCGCAGCCGATGGCGCCGCCGATGGTGACCTGGCGGGTGCCCGGCAGCACCGGGACCCACAGGCCGTGCGGCAGCGCCGCCTTCATCAGCTGGTCCAGGCTCACGCCGGCGTCCACGTCGACCACGGCCTTGTCCGGGTCGATGTCGTGGATGCGGTTCAGCGCGGTCATGTCGATGACCGTGCCGCCCGCGTTCTGCGACACGTCGCCGTAGCTGCGGCCCAGGCCGCGGGCGATGACGCCGCGCTCATCGGCCTCGCGGACTGCGCGGGCGATCGCGTCGACGTCGGGGGTGCTCAGCACGTGGGCGTGGGTCGGCGCGGTGCGCGCCCAGCCCATCAGCTTCCGGTTCTGCAACGCTGCGGTCACAGGCTCAACCTCCGGGACAGGTCGGAATGGAACACGCCCTCGGGGTCGACCGAGGCGCGGATCTTGCGCCACTCGTGGATGCGCGGGTACATCCGCTCGATCATCTCCGCCGTCGTCCGCGACTCCTTGGCGAGGTAGAGCCGCCCGCCCGCGTCGAGCACCAGCTCGTCGAGCTCCCGGCACAGCCGGTCCAGGCCCGGCGAGATGGGAATGTCGACGGTCAGCGTCCAGCCCTCGCCGGGGAACGACATCGGGGCCTCGTTGCCCTCGCCGAAGGTCTTGAGCACGTTCAGGAACGACACGTGCCCGCTCGCGCTGATCTTGTCGATGGACCGGCGGAACATGTCCTCCTGGCCGAACGGCACCATGAACTGGTACTGGAGGAACCCGTTCGGCCCGTACACCCGGTTCCACTCGCCGACCAGGTCGAGCGGGTGGAAGAACTGGGTGATGTTCTGCACGGCCCCGAACTTCGTCGGCGCCTTGCGGTACCAGACCTCGTTGAAGGCGGTGATCGTGTACTTGTTCACCAGCCCGTTCGGGAAGATCGGCGGAGCGGTCATCAGCTGCGGGGCGTTGAACTTCAACGGGTCCTTGCGCAGCTTCTTCGGCAGGTCCTCCAGCTTCGCGGAGTTCCCCCTGGTCAGCAGGGCGCGGCCCAGCTTCTCGCCACGCGCCAGCGAGTCGAACCAGGCCACGGAGTAGATGTAGTTGCCGTCGGAGCCGTCGGTGAAGTGCTCGATCAGCTCGTCGAGGTTCTTCGTCTGCACATTGTCGACCAGGAAGTACGCCGTTTCGACGCGCTTGAGCCGGATGGTCGCCTTCAGGATGATCCCGGTCAGCCCCATGCCGCCGACCGTCGCCCAGAACAGCTCGGAACCGGCGCCCTGCGGCGACAGGGTGCGCACCGAGCCGTCGGCGGTGAGCAGGTCCAGCGACAGCACGTGGCTGCCGAACGAACCTTGCGAGTGGTGGTTCTTGCCGTGGATGTCGGAACCGATGGCGCCGCCGACGGTGACCTGGCGGGTGCCCGGCAGCACCGGGATCCACAGGCCGTACGGCAGCAGGCGGCGCATCAGCACGTCCAGCGAGACACCGGCGTCCACCACGACCGTCGCCTCGTCCGCGTCCACCTGGTGCACGCGGTTCAGCGCGGTCATGTCGATGACGGTGCCGCCCGCGTTCTGCGACGGGTCTCCGTAGCTGCGGCCGAGGCCGCGGGCGATGACGCCGCGCGCACCGGCTTCGCGGACCGCTCTCGCGATCACGTCGACGTCCGGGGTGCTCACGACCTGGGCCGAGGTCGGCGCCGTGCGCCCCCAGCCGGTCAACCGCTGGCTGGTCGCGTGTTCGTGCTGTACCGATCCCACCCAGCCGAGTCTATCCGCGCCCCGACCCCGGGTACGGGCGGGTAGCGGCGGCCTAGCACAGGTGTCCCCGTCGGTGCAGAGCTTCGCCGCTACACTTTTCGGGGCGACTTGTGGTCGTCCGCCTCCGGGCCCGCCGTACCGACGCTCGTTGCCGACACTTGGGGTGAACCAGTGGCCGTGGCCGAATCCGGTGCAGACGCCGAGATCAAGAAGCTCGGGCTGTTCCAGCAACTCTTCCGCTTCGTGGCCATCGGCGGGTTCTGCGCGCTGATCGACGCGGGCACCTACTCGGTGCTGCTGGGCGTGCTGGGCTGGCCGACCTGGTTGTCGAAGTCGATCTCCTTCATCCTCGGCACCACGGCGTCGTACCTGATCAACCGGAAGTTCACCTTCAGCGGGGCGAGCACCGGCAACTCCACGGCCAAGGCCGGGGCGTTCGCGATCGTCTACACGACGACGTTCTTCGTGAACATGGGCTCGAACGAGCTGCTGTGCCGGATCTTCGAGGCGCGCGAGGCGTGGCAGTTCGGGCTGTTCTGGGTGATCGCCCAGGGCCTCGGCACGCTGATCAACTTCGTGATGCTGAAGTGGGTCGTCTTCCGCGACTGACCCGGCACCGGCCCGTCAGCGGCTGAACCCGGCGGGCCGGTTCGGCGCCCCGTAGGCGTTGCTGTCCGAACGCGTGCTCTCCACGTGCGCCGTGGCGACGTGCGCGAAGTTCACCGCGAACTTGCCGCCGTCCGCCGTCGTCAGCAGCGTCGTGCCGCCGGAGCCCATCAGTTCCGCCAAGCGCCCGTCCAGCGTCTCGGCCTCGGTCGCGTCCAACGCGATGTGCAGGGGCTGGGACACGCCAGCCAGGTGCAGGACCAGTCCCGGTCGTTTCTCGCTCATGCCCCCAGCGCACCACCGCGCCGGCCACGGCGACAGGTGCTTTCACCCTGAGCGGACGCGCCACCAGGCCTTTTCACCCTCGGCGGACACGGGAACGGCCCGCCCCACCGGAAATCGGCGGGGCGGGCCGTCATCGCTCGGGGGCCGCCGGAACGACCCGCGGGCCGTTCCGTACGGGCTCCTCACTGCTGGTCGTCGTCACCGCCGAGCTGCTTGACGTCGTTGCGGTCGTCCGAGCTGGGCACGTCGCCCGGCAGCTGGACCGTCTTGGTCAGCGGCCCCGGCGACCACAGCCCGGAGTGCGTCTCGGAGTGCACCTCCATCGCCGCCTGCGCGGGCAGCGCGTCCGGCTCGTACGGGTCCACCTCGTACAGCGAACCCCAGTCCCGGTTCAGGTCCCCGCGCATGTAGGTCGGCAGCTCCCGCACGCTGGAGCTCACGTTCATCCAGCCGAACGGACCGCCCGCGTCCGGCGAGGACCAGCCCGCGCCGATGTCGCGGACCTCGGCACCCGCCGACACCCGGAACCGCGGCATCTCGGCGACGCCGCCGCTGATCCCGGAGATCTTCAGGCACGGGTGCACCAGCGCCGCCGTCCACTCCACGAACGTGGGGGCGTCGCCGACGACGTCGGTCATGTTCGACAGCTGCGGCGCGCGCGGTGCGCTCACCGCCAGCCAGCCGTTCGGGGACACCGCCTGGTCGATCGCGACGACCCGCATCTTGGTGGCGCCCTCGGCGTCCCCACCGACGGTGTAGCGGTAGTCCCGCCACGACGGTCCGGGGCCCTGGCCGACGAACTGCCGGTGCATCAACTCGAAGCCCTGCGGGGTGTCCCGGCCGAATTCGAGGACCAGCGCGTTCGCCCCGGACTCCGAACCGGCCAGGCTCAGCACCACCGGGACCTCGCCGGTCGCCGCGCGCTCCGGCAGGTCGTACCACTGGGTGCGCAGCTCTCCGGTGCCGGTGCCCGCCTCGTCGTAGCTGCCCCACACCGGGGCGGTGTCGTCGCCGAACTGGTACGGCGGGCGCCAGTCCGGCTCCTCCGGGTCCGAACCGTCCCCGACGGGCAGGCCGGGGCGGCGGAAGCCGTCCATCTTGGCGCCCAGGTACTGGCGGGCGTCCTCCTCGTCCTTGGCGCGCTTGGGCACCTCGAAGTCCGGGGCCGGCGAGCCCGGCTGCTGCCCGGACACCGGCAGCATGCCCGCCTTCGGATCGGTCTCCACGTACACGTAGTCGGACAGGCCGCAGCTGGAACCGGCCAGCTGCTTGATGTTGTCCATGCCGAGGCTGTAGCTGCCCGCCTGCTTCTGGATGACCTTGCCGAAGGTCGCCAGTTCGCCCAGCACGAGCAGCGCGCAGATGATCGCCAGCGGGGCGGTGCCCAGCCGCAGGGCGCGGCTGCGCTTCTCCATCCCGGTCTTGTCCGGGAGCTCCACGAGCTTCGGGTTCTTCTCGTCCAGCCGCAGGTGTTCGACGAACGCGACGATGCCGGCGACGGCGGCGAGGCCCAGCAGCAGCGTGCTCGCGTCGTGCCCCTTGATCGACGGCGGCTTGTCGAACCACGGCACGCCCCAGCCGGACACGTACCACCAGGCGTTGGGGCCGGTCGCGGCGAACGCGCAGATCACCATCAGACCGGCGAAGAACGCCGCCCGGTTCCGCCGCGACCGCAGCACCGTGCTGCTCGTCGCCAGCGCGGTCAACGCCGCCAGCGCGCCGCCGACCGCCGCGAAGATCCCGAAGTGGTGGGACCACTTGGTGGGGGTCAGGGCCAGCGCGACGAAGGACAGCGCGGCGACCGCCAGCAGGCGGCGGCTCGGGCCGAGTGCGGCACCGCGGATGCGGCCCCGGCGCAGCAGCATCACCGCGCAGGTCGCCAGGCACAGCATCACCAGCAGCACCGGGAACCGGCGCACCAGCGAACCGTCCGGGGTGGGGCTGAACAGCAGGTTGTAGCGGTTGAGCTCCTGGTACCAGTCCTCGCTCGGCCCGAGCTCGGTGCGCAGCTCGGTGGCGTCCATGACCGAACCCCACGTCTGGTCCGCGAACACCGCCGTGAGGATCACGAACCCGCAGGCCGCGATCGGCGCCAGCACCGGCAACCAGCCGTAGTCCTTGGCGCGCTGCCGCACCAGCCGCAGCAGCGGCTTCAGCGCCGCCACGTACGGCAGCACCGCCACCAGCCCGTGCGGCCCGGCGCCGAGTGCCAGCGCCGCGACGACCAGGCCGAGCGCGGCGGGCATCAACCGGCCGGTGGCCACCGCCCGCTCCACCGCGCACAGCGCCAGCAGCGAGAACAGCGCGATCACCGGCTCGGCGCGCAGCCCGTTGTTGTAGGGCAGCCAGAACGCCAGGAACACCGCGGCCGCGGCCCAGCCCGCCGCGTTGCTGCGCCGCACCTGCTGCCCGAGCCGCGGCAGCACCTCGCGGCTGATCAGCATCCAGCTGACCGAACCCATCAGCAGCGCGGGCAACCGCACCCACGGCGTCGCCGTGGACACCTGCACCCACATCGAGTACAGCTCGTAGAACCAGCCGAACGGCGCCTCCGGCACCGCGAACCAGCGGTAGTAGTTGCTGATGTAGCCGGCGCTCTCCCGCGCCCGCGCGATGGTGAGGATGTAGCCGTCGTCGGAGGTCATCGCCCCCGCGATCCACCAGACGACCAGCGACCCGAACACGGCGAGGTCGCGCAGCGTCGGCTTCCACCAGCCCAGCGGCGCCCACCGCGGCGGCCGCCGGCCCGCCCGCACGTCCAGGCGGCGCAGGCACACCACCGAGCCGACGAACGACGCCAGCGCCAGCACGATCACCGCGATCTTGATCGGGGTCGCGCTGCTCTCGTAGCGGTTGTCGATGCGGGCCTCGAAGGACAGGCCCCGGATGTCGTCGACGTTCGCGTCCAGGTCGGAGAAGATGCCGGTGAGCTGCGGGCGCTGGTCGCCGCGCATGTTGGCCAGCTTCTCGTCACCGAGCTCGACCTTGGTGCCGATCGCGTCCGAGCGCACCTCGATGGCGCAGTCCCCCGGCGGCAGCGGCATCGTGCTGATCTGCTGCCCCTTCGACAGCAGCGTCACCTGGCCGTTGTCGACCTGCAGGGTCATCCCGGTGAGGTTGCCGTAGTCGGAGTCCGGCGGGTTCGTGCTCAGCAGGTTCGCCGGGCCCTGGGTGCGCGCGTCGAGGCTGCGCACCGAGGCGCACGGCACGGTCGCGTCCATCCACAGCGGTTCGAAGCTCACCAGCGGCGCGGACACCGACTCGGTGCCCTCGGCGGTGGGCCATCGCAGCGTGTTGACGTCGTGCTCGACCGGCAGGAAGGGCACCGCGAGGGCCAGGACCGCGCCGAGCAGTCCGAGCACGGAGGCGAACCACCTCAGCTGCTTCGCGGACGGGTCCCGCCCGTTCGCCGCCGGGCGTGCCGGAGAGTCCGCCGGTCGATCCTCGGACGACTCCGATGGGTCGTCCTTGCGACTGCTGTCTTCCTGCCCCTTAAGCACGCCAGGAGAATAGTAGTCGCTGGTCCGGGGACGTCCGGCGCGTTCGGTGCGGCCGGAATCGAGATCTCCGCCGACCCCATGAGCAGTACCGATCGAGTGATTCTCAGGCCGCTCTCAGCGTCCCGTGATCCCCCGGTGACCGCCCGGTGACCCGGACACCGGGGACGCTCAGGACGCCTCCGCCAGCAGCTGCGCCACGCGCTGGTGCGAGGTGCCGATCACCTCGGCGATGACGCGCTGGCTCAGCCCCGCCGCCCGCAGCGTCGTGATGATCTCCAGGCGGGCGCGTTCGGCGTTCTCCGCGGCCCGCCGGGACTGCTCGCGCCAGTGGACCAGCTCCTCGACCGGGCGGGTGTACTCGACGTCGCCCTGGCGGTAGTGCCAGGAGAGGTCGAAGGAGTCCTCGGGCACGTCGACCAGCAGCCGGACCATGTCCCGGACCTCCACGTCCAGGTCGTCGAACCGCTCGACGTCGGTGACCCCGCCGTCGAGCTCCCGCACCGCGGCGACCCAGAGGTCGTCCTCGCGCGCCACGTCGACGGTGTAGTGATTTCGTTGAACGCCGCTCATCGCTCCTCCATCCACTTCTCGCCGAGCAGTGGCGCCAAGCGCCCTTCGATGCTCCGGAGCACCGTCCAGGAGACCTCGCGCTGATGCCCGGGAAGCACGAACCTGACCAGTTCGCGATCGTCCTCGTCGCAGAGGAGGAAGAGCCGGTGCGAACCCTTGCCGCGCTGCGGCGACTCCACGAGCCGCACTCCGCGCTCCCGAGCGGCCGGGTTCTCCCGGACGGCTCGCCTGATTCGATGGAGTAACTTCGCCGTCTTCAGCCTCGTGTTGACCACAGCATACTTCTACCGCGATGGCCACTCAAGCGGCAAATACGCTAGAAAGATTCAAGTTCCACCGAACGACGGAACGCGCGCAGCCCCGATCAGCGGCGGAAGAACTGCTCCCGGCGCCCCTGCCGGACCAGCCGCAGCCATTCCCGGAACGCCTTCGGGTCCCGGCGGTGGCCGACGAAGTACAGCCCGAACCGGAGCACCTCCAGCATCCCGATCTTGCGCATCCCCGGCTGCGACAGCAGGTAGCCGCGGTTCCGGTAGGTGTAGTAGCGCTTGTTCGCGTCCGACGGGTCCTGCGCGTGGAACCGGCCGCCGAGCATCGGCTTGAACTCGTCCGACCCGTCCGGGTGCACGAACCGCGTCTTCAACGAGGTGCCGAACGGCAGGCCCGAGCGCACCACGCGGCGGTGCAGCTCCACCTCGTCCCCGCGGAAGAACAGCCGGTAGTCCGGCACGCCCACCACGTCCAGCGTGGCCGCACGGAACAGGGCGCCGTTGAAGAACGACGCGATGCCCGGCAGGAAGTCGGCATCGCCGCCGGGAGCGCCGAGCTCCTCCGGGTGCCGCTTCCAGGTGAGGCCGCGGCGCAGCGGGAACGCCAGCTTCTCCGGGTGGTCGATGTTCACCACGACCGGCGAGACGGCGGCGAGCTTCCGGGTGCGCGCCACCTCCAGCAGCGTCGACAGCGCGTGGTCGTCGGCGGGCCTGCCGTCGTCGTCGCCGAGCCACACCCACTCCGCGCCGAGCGCCAGCGCGTGCAGCATGCCCAGCGCGAAACCACCGGCACCGCCGAGGTTGCGCTGCGAGGGCAGGTACGTCGACGGGATCGGGCAGTCCTCGACGACCTGCCGCGCGGGCTGGTCGGGACCGTTGTCCACGACGACCAGGTGGTCCGGCACCCGGGTCTGGGTGGCGATCACCTTGAGCGACTCCGCGAGCAGCTCGCGGCGATGCCTGGTGACGATCACCGCGACGACGGAGTCGGCGGGCAGTTGCGGCTGCTCGGCGGAGTCGGTGCTCATGGTGCCTTGTCGCTCTCGATCAGGGCGGACTCGCCGATCCGCGCCAGGGTTTCCGGGCTGAGGTTCTCGAACGGGTCCTTGCCCTTGTAGGACGTCAGGACGCTGCGCAGCGAGCCGTGCTCCCGGATGCCGCCCTTCTCCATCCAGAGCCCGGTGGTGCACAGCTCCATCAGGAACTCGTCCGAGTGCGAGGCGAACACCAGGATCCCGGAACGCTTGACCAGGTCGTTGAGCCGGTCCCGCGCCTTGTCCAGGAATTCGGTGTCCACGGCCCCGATGCCCTCGTCGAGGATGAGGATCTCCGGGTCGATGGACGTGACCACGCCCAGCGCCAGCCGCACCCGCATGCCGGTGGAGTAGGTGCGCAGCGGCATGCCGAGGTAGTCGCCGAGTTCGGTGAACTCGGCGATGTCGTCCATCCGCTTTTCCATCTGCTTGCGGTTCATGCCGAGGAACAGACCGCGGATGATGATGTTCTCGTACCCGGAGATCTCCGGGTCCATGCCGACGCCGAGGTCGAAGACCGGCGCGACCTTGCCCACCACGCGGGCGCTGCCCCGGGTGGGCTCGTAGATGCCGGACAGCAGGCGCAGCAGCGTGGACTTGCCCGCGCCGTTGTGCCCGACCAGCGCGACCCGGTCGCCGTGCCGCAGCGAGAGGTCGATGTCGTGCAGGGCCTCGATGATCGGAACCCGGCTCTCCGTGCCGATCTTGCCGCCGGCCCGTCCCAGCGCCGCCTTCTTCAGCGAGCGGGACTTGGCGTCGAAGATCGGGAAGTCGACCGCGGCATTCCAGACGTCGATGCTGACCATGTGCAGAACCCCCGATCAGATCCAGTAGGTGACGCGAGCGCGGTAGTTGCGCAGCACGACCAGCGCCAGCAGCCAGCCGACGACGGTGCAGCCGAGCACGATGCCCCAGTGGTAGAACTTCTCGTCGCCACCGATCAGCGGGTCGCGCATGATCTGGATGTAGTGGTAGAGCGGGTTGATCTCGGCGAGGTTCGCCCGCCAGCCGACGCCCTTCTCCTCCAGGATCTTCGCGTCCCACACGATCGGGGTCATGAAGAACAGCAGCGTGGTGAGGCTGTTGATCACCGGCGGGATGTCGCGGAACCGCGTCGCGATGACGCCGAACAGCAGCGCCACCCACGCGCCGTTGATCATGAGCAGCAGGAACGCCGGGAAGACCAGCAGCACGCTCCACCCGATCGGCATCTGGAAGATCGCGAGGACCACCAGGTAGACGACCATGTTGTGGGCGAACAGCAGCGCCTGGCGCCAGACCAGCCGGAGCACGTGCACGCTCAACGGGGCCGGCAGCTGCTTCATCAGGCCTTCGTTGGAGATGAAGACCTCGGTGCCCTCGGTCAGGCAGCCCAGGATGAAGTTCCAGACGATGAAGCCGACCGTCAGGTACGGCAGGAACGTCTTGATGTCCTGGTCGAACAGCTGGGAGTACAGCAGACCGAGCGCGGTCGCCGTCATGCCCATGCCGATGGTGATCCAGAGCGGGCCGATCACCGAGCGGCGGTAGCGCTGCTTGATGTCCTGCCAGCCCAGATGAGCCCAGAGCTGCTGCTGCTGGAAACCTTGCGCGATGTCGTGGAACGCCTTGCGCCAAGTCCGTGCGGACGTCTCGGGCGGGGCCGGAGGGCGCTCTTGCGTGCTTGTGGCCTGCACGGTGCGTCAGAGTACCCACAGGCCACACCCGACCGAGTACAGGGCATCGCTGCCGCGATCACTCTCGGCATACCGGACACCCTCCGGTCATCGTCCGTTCAGAGGTACTGGCCGGTTCCCCTCGGGTGCGAGGCCGGCTCGCCCTCGCCCGCGCCACCCGCGGGCAGGCCGCGCCGCATCTGCTCCAGCTGCGCCCGCGCGGCCATCTGCTGCGCGAACAACGCCGTCTGCAAGCCGTGGAACAGGCCTTCCAGCCAGCCCACGAGCTGGGCCTGCGCGATGCGCAGCTCCGACTCGGAGGGGGTGGTCTCCTGGGCGAACGGGAGCGACAGCCGGTCCAGTTCCTCGATCAGCTCCGGCGCCAGGCCCTCCTCCAGCTCGCGGATGGAGGACTGGTGGATCTCCTTGAGCCTGCTGCGGCTCGCCTCGTCCAGCGGCGCGGCCCGCACCTCCTCCAGCAACTGCTTGATCATGGTGCCGATGCGCATCACCTTCGCGGGCTGCTCGACGAGCTCGCCGACGTTCTCCCGCTCGCCCACCGCCTCGGCGGACGGGTCGGCGCCCGAGCCGAGCGGGGTGCCCTCGCCCACCACGAAGATCTCGCGCTGCTGGTCCTGCTCGTTCTGGTTCATGCCCACCATCCTGACGCGTCCGGCCGCGCCGGGTGCACGTGGCAGGCTGGATCGGACCACCCGGCGGCGGTGCGCCCCGGCCCGCTCCGTACGGTATGACCATGGCGTTCGACGTCGCTGCAGTTCGCGGGCTGTTCCCCGCGCTCGGTGACGGGTGGGTGCACCTGGACGCCCCGGCGGGCATGCAGGTTCCCGAGCAGGTCGCGACCGCGGTGTCCACCGCGTTGCGCGCCCCCGTCTCCGGGCCTGGCGGGATCTTCCCCGCGTCGCAGCGCGCCGAGGCCATCGTGGACGCAGCCCGTCGCGCACTGGCCGATCTCGTGGGTGCCGACCCCGCAGGGGTGGTGCTCGGGCCGAACTCCGCCGTGCTGCTGCAACGGCTCGCCGACGGGCTCGGCGACGGCTGGATGATCGGCGACGACGTCGTGGTGTCCCGGCTCGACCACCCCTCCAACGTGGTGTGCTGGCAGCGGGCCGCGCAGCGCTCCGGGACCCAGGTGCGGTGGGCCGAGGTGGACATCGAGACCTGCGAGCTGCCCGCCTGGCAGTACCAGGACCTGATCGACGAGCGCACCAAGGTCGTCGCGGTCACCGCCGCCTCCGGCGCCGTCGGCACCCGCCCGGACGTGCGCCAGATCGCCGAGATCGCCGCCGCGCACGACGCGCTCGTGGTCGTCGACGCCTCGGCCGCCGCACCGTTCCTGCCGCTGGACATCACCGCGATGGGCGCCGACGTGCTCGCGCTGAACGCCTCCGCGTGGGGCGGGCCGCCGGTCGGCGCCCTGGTGTTCCGCGACCCGGCGATGATCGACCAGCTGCCGTCGGCGGCGCTGGAACCCGGCTGGCGCGGGCCGGACCGGCTGGAGCTGGGGCCGCACGCCTACCCGCTGCTGGCCGGTCTGGTGTCGTCCGTGGACTACCTGGCCGGGCTGGACGACGCCGCCGCGGGACCGCGCCGGGAGCGGCTGCTGACCTCGCTGAGCTCGGTGAAGGCCTACCAGGCGGGGCTGCTGGCGAACCTGACCGGCGGGCTGCGCAGGCTGCGGAACGTGATGATCATCGGGGACGCGATGCGCCGGGTGCCGTCGATGGCGTTCACCGTCAACGGGGTGAAGGCGGTCGACGCGATCGAGCACCTCGCCGAGCAGGGCGTCTGCGCGTTCGCCGACCCGGGCACGCACGGGGTGTTCGCCGTGCTCGGCGTCGGCGAGGTCGGCGGCGCGGTGCGCGTCGGGCTCACCCACTACACGAACACCTACGAGGTCGACCAACTCCTGCGCGCGGTCGCCGCTCTCAGTTGAGCTCGGTCTTCCCACTCGTTGTGCGTAGCACTGGGGTGGCGGAACCTCAGCGTCCTCCTCGCTGCGGGATCGTTTTCACAGGTGGCTCCGCCACATGAGAAAACGCTGTCCTCGCGAGGAGGACGCTGAGAACCCCCGGGTGGTCCCGTTGCTTGGGTGGTCGTTGGCTCAGCGGCTGCGCCGCTGACAGGAAACCGATGAAGGACCTGCGGGGGTCGAGGACGGGCGGGGAGCGCCTGCTGAGTGGCCCACCGGCCCAGCGGGACTGGGCGAATGGGCCACTCACCTGGTCAGGGCCGGACGAGCAGGATCTTGCCGTGCACGCCGCCCGCTTCGAGCAGCGCGTGCGCGCGCGCCGCCTCCGGCAGCGGGATGCGGTCGTGCACGATCGGCAGCACCTTCCCGGCGGCGACCAGCGGCCACAGCTTCTCCCGCACGTCGGCGACGATGGCCGCCTTCCCCGTCGGGCCGTCCACCGGCCGCCCGCGCAACCCCAGCACCGAGATGTGCAGCCGCTTCACCAGCATCTTGCCCAGGTCCAGCTCGGCCTTGCGGCCGCCCTGCATGCCGATCACGGCGAGGTGCCCGTCCGGGGCGAGCGCCGAGAGATTCCGGTCCAGGTAGGCGGCGCCCATGTTGTCCAGCACCACGTCCGCCCCGCCGAGGCCCTTCACCACCTCCACGAAGTCCTCGTCCCGGTAGCTGATCACCGGGTCGGCGCCGAGCCGCCGGCAGAACTCGATGCTCTCCGGCGCGCCCGCGGTCGCGGCGACCCGTGCGCCCAGCGCCCGGCCGATCTGGATGGCGCTGGTGCCGATGCCGCCGGAACCGCCGTGCACGAGCAGCAGCTTCCCCTCGGCGAGACCGCCTTCCATGACCACGTTCGACCACACCGTGCACGCGACCTCCACCAGCCCGGCCGCGTCGAGGAGGTCGACGCCGTCCGGCACCGGCAGCAGCTGCGCGGCGGGCACCGCGACGCGTTCGGCGTAGCCGCCACCGGACAGCAGCGCGCACACCTGGTCGCCGACCTGCCAGCCGGTGACGCCCTCGCCGAGCTCGGCGATGGTGCCGGAGCACTCCAGGCCGAGGACCTCGCTGGCACCCTTCGGCGGCGGGTAGTTCCCCTGCCGCTGCGACAGGTCCGCCCGGTTCACCCCGGCCGCGGCGACCTCGACGAGCACTTCGCCGGGAGCGGGCCGCGGATCGGGCTGTTCGGTCCACTCCAGCACTTCCGGATTCCCGGGTTCACGGATCGCGATGGCATGCATGGTGCCGACGGTAGTACCTGGACGCGTTCCGGCAATATCGGGAAAACCGCCCGCCAGGACCATCATCCGGACATTCTTGACTCCGTCGGGGGAGCTGTCGAAGCTGATCGTCACGAACTCACCTTGGGGAGCCGAACAGAACATGAGTGCTGTGAAACCCGGTCGCCGCGCGACCGCCGCGTTCGCCACCTTCGCCGCGATGCTGCTCGCCGCCGTTCCCGCTTCCGCCGCCACCACCGACCTGGGCGACCGGGTCGAGGTGGACGCGGTGCACCGGCACCTGGTCGCGCTGCAGCGCATCGCCGACACGCACGACGGGAACCGCGCGTCCGGACTGCCGGGCTACGAGGCCAGCGTGGACTACGTGGCGGGCAAGCTGCGCGCGGCCGGTTTCGACGTCACCACACCGGAATTCGACTACCAGGCGTTCTTCCTCGACTCGTTCGCGCTGGACGTGGCGGGCGCCCCGGTCGAGGGCGGCGCGCTGGAGTACTCCCCCGCGACGCCGCAGGGCGGGATCACCGCACCGCTGACCGTCGCCGCGGTCGACGACACGCCCGGCTGCGAAGCCACCGACTACCCGGCGGACGTGGCGGGCTCGGTGGTGCTGGTCCAGCGCGGTTCCTGCACGTTCGCGGAGAAGCAGCTGGTCGCCGCGGAACTCGGCGCCGCGGGCACGATCGTCTACAACAACGTCGAAGGCCCGCTGAACGGCACCCTGGGCGACCCGGCCGACGCCCGGATCCCCAGCGCGGGCGTCGACCTCGCCACCGGGCAGCGGCTCGCCGAGCAGGCCGGCGCGCAGGTGCACCTGGACGTGCAGTCGCGGCTGGAGGACATCACCACCCGCAACGTCCTCGCCCAGACCCGCAGCGGCCGCACCGACAACGTGGTGGTCGCCGGGGCGCACCTGGACAGCGTCCCCGAAGGCGCGGGCATCAACGACAACGGCAGCGGCACCGCCGGGCTGCTGGCCACCGCGGAAGCCCTCGGCGGCAACCCGGGCGCGGAGAACGCGGTGCGCTTCGCGTTCTGGGGCGCGGAGGAATCCGGTCTCGTCGGGTCGACGAAGTACGTGCAGGGCCTCGGATTCGAGCAGCAGCTGGACATCGCGCTGTACCTGAACTTCGACATGATCGGCTCCCCGAACGCCGGGTACTTCGCCTACGACGGCGACGACTCGGACGGCGTCGGCGCGGGCCCCGGCCCGCACGGTTCCGCCGCCATCGAGCGGGACCTGGTGGCGGCGCTGGCCGAACAGGGCGTCGAGGCCGAGGGCACCGACTTCGACGGGCGCTCGGACTACGGCGAGTTCATCGCGAACGGCATCCCCGCGGGCGGGCTGTTCACCGGTGGCGACGGCACGAAGACCGAGGAGCAGGCCGCGAAGTGGGGCGGCACCGCCGGGCAGACCTTCGACCCGAACTACCACACCCCGCAGGACGACCTGTCCAACGTGGACCGGGTGGCGCTGGAGCGGAACTCCAAGGCGCTGGCCGACACCATCGGCCGGTACGCGCAGAGCACCGCGGGCGTCAACGGCGCGCAGGGCCGCACCGCCCAGCGCACCGCCGCCGCACCGCTCCCCCGGCTCGGGGAGCACGCGGTCCGCTGATCGACGCGGCCGAGCGGCCCGCCCGGACCGGGTGGGCCGCCCGGTGCGTTCCGAGGTCGGCCGCGGGCTTCCCGAATCCGCCCGTCCGGTGCACTCGGGAAGCCCGCAGCGGCACCCGGACTCCCCCGTCCGCCCACCCCGGTTCCGCCACCGCCACCGGGCCGTCGCACCCGTTCGGCGCAGGCGGTCCGCGGTGGGAGCCCGGCGGCCCGTCCCGCCGATCCGCCCCGGTGATCACCCGGCGCGGACTAACCTGGTGGGCGTGATCGATGGGAGCGAAGAGCAGGTCCGCTGGCTCGACGACGACGAGATGGTCGCGTGGCGCTCGTACATCGAGGGCAGCGCGCTGCTGGAGCACCGGCTGAACCGGGAGCTGCAGGCCGCGCACAACCTGTCCATCGCCGACTACGAGATCCTGGTGCGGCTCTCCGAACAGCCCGGACGGCAGCAGCGGATGAGCGAACTGGCCCGCGACGTGGCGCACTCGAAGAGCCGCATCTCGCACCAGATCCGCAGGCTGGAGAACGCCGACCTGGTGCGCCGCAACGACTGCCTCGAAGACGGCCGCGGCGTCCTAGCCGTCCTCACCGACCGCGGCCTCGAAGTCCTGCGCACCGCGGCCCCCACCCACGTCGCAGGCGTCCGCGAGCACTTCATCGACCTCCTGGAACCCGCCGAGAAGCAGGTCCTCGCCGCCGTCTTCGAACGCCTCCGCACCCGCCTGCACGACCGCCCGGACGCCTGAGCGCAGCCCCTCCCCGCTGTCCCCCGAACCGTCCCAGCGGGCTAGGCTCCGGCCCTGGAAGCGTGGCAGAGCGGCCGAATGCACTCGCCTTGAAAGCGAGCGTCCCGAGAGGGACCGGGGGTTCGAATCCCCCCGCTTCCGCAACGGGAACCAGTGGAGCCCCGCGAGGAATTCCCCGCCGGGCTCTTTCGCGTCCTGCCGCCCGCGCCGCGGCTCCGCGTCCCCTTCGCACCTTCCGCGGGATCCGGCGGCGTCCGCTGCCGCACTGGCCGATCGGCGGGCCGCGGTGCCGCTGAATCGGCCGTTCGGCCCGGGACCACCGGCTTCGCGGCTGATCCGGATCGTCTTATTCCGCCGCTAATTTCACTCGGGCATGCAGTCGACCCCGAATGGGAGATGCCGTTGTGCTGTACGGAGTGAATTCGGTTTTCTGGTCCGTCGTGGGCGCGTTGTCCAACCCGCTCATCCTCATCGGAACGCTGGTGGGGCTCGCGTTGCTGAGCACCGCGGGACTGATGGCGGCGCGCCGGTGGGGATGGCGTCCGGTGCCGTCGGTGCTCGCCGGGGCCAGCCTCGGCGTGGTGCTGGCGCGACCCTCTCCCGCACCCGGCCGGACTACGCGTCGATGCCCGGAGTGCGGGTGGTCGAGGAACCGTTCTGCCAGCTGAACGGATTCTCGATGGCCGGCGGCAACGAGTTGTCGAACGTGCTGCTGTTCGTGCCGCTGGTGTTCTTCGCCGTCCTCGCCACGCGCAAGCCGCTGGTGGTGCTCGTTTCGGCGATCGGGCTCAGCGCGGCGATCGAGTTGCTGCAGGTGGCACGAACCGAGGGGTGTGCGAGACGCAGGACTTCCTCAACAATTCCGTCGGTGCCGCGGTGGCCGCCGCGGTCGCGGCAACGCTGATCTCGCGATTCCCCGGCCGGACCGCGGAATCGGCACCTCCGGCCGTGGAACGGCACGGTGCGAATGCGAGCGCGTCCGAGGCGGACCGGTGATCTCGAATGCTCCGCTGCCGCACCTGAGCAGGTCTTCAGCGTTCCGGGATTCGTCCCGTGTGCGGCATTCCGGGCATCGGCGCGGCTCGTACTCCCCGTCACCCGCGGTGGCGCCTCGGACGGCCGCCGAGGGGTTACCCGGACTGCGCGGCTGATCGGGCCCCGGCGCGCTCCCCCGCGAATAGCGTCGGTTCCAGCGACGCGTTCGCTCCCCACCCTTACCTCGAAGAGGAGTTCATATGCGATTCGGCAAGGCTCTGGCGACAGCGGCTCTCTGCGTGGCCGGTGCAGGCGTTTCCCTGCTGGGAACCGGCGCGGCATCCGCGGGACCCGAGCAGCTGGAGACCCTTCCGACGGTCTACCCCACCGGGGACGCCTGCCTGGACAAGGTCAAGCAGATGAAGAACGACCCCAACACCCCCGACGACTACTACGCCATCTACTGCAAGCCGGTCCACGAGTCGGACCCCGAAGGCCCGAGCCAGGTCGAGGTCCAGCACGGCCCCTGGGTGGACTGACCCCGTTCCCCCCGCCGCACAGCAACGATCCCCGTCTTCCGGACGGGGATCGTTGCGTTCCACGGCCACGATTCCGCGCCGGAGGAGACAGCGGTACGGGCCCGGCAGAACCGACTCGCGCCCGCACCGCGCCCGGCGGCCCGGCGGAAGATCGTGGTCGCCGCCGCACCGCGATCCCGCGGCGGGCGGCACCTCGGGGTTGGAACCGCGCGCCCTCGTGCGGTGGCGGTCCGGCGGATACGGGAGGACGCTGATCACGAGCCGGACCGGGTACTCGCCGTTCGAGCTCGTCCGGCGGCAGTTCGGCACCACGCGAATCCCTCGAAACGGGTCACTCGAAGTAGTGAACTTATCTACCCGATGGTGGGGCAACCGATTCTCGGCGTTTCCGACAGATCCACCGGAAACGCCGGTTTTCGCTGCTCAGCAACGAATTCCGCGGGACGGCACTGCCACGCACGCGCGTACCTTTCCGTTTGGAGCGATCCACGCGGTGGGTTAGCGTCCGCCCGGCACCTGATCGGCGGTACCGGCGATCCGGCGCCTCCCCGATCGGCAAGAAACCTCCCGAATGCCTTTCGGCATTCCCTCACCGCATCGCCGCACCCGGCATCGCCGGGCCAGGAACCGAGGACGAGCCATGACTGCGCGAACGCGATCCGCCCCGAGCGCCCCGGCACGCCGCCGGGCGCTCGGCCGCGCGCGATCCTCGCTGCTCGCCGGTGGCCTCGCGGCGTTGCTCACCGGTTGCGGGGGCGGTGCGCTGCCACCTGCTCCGGCCGCGGATCACGCCGCCCCCGCACCGGCCGGACAAGCCGCCCGGGTCGACCTCACCGGGCTCCCCGAGGCCAGCACCTTCGGCGACCTCGACGGCGCCGCCGCCGACCCCGCGCCGCAGGTCGGGACCGACGGGGTCGTGCTGCGGGTCGAGCAAGACGTGGCCGTGCACGACGCCCCCGGCGGAGCCCCGTTCGCGCGGCTGCCCGCCACCCAGCTCGGCAACCCGACCTGGGTGCCGCTGATCGCTCGGCAGGGCGGCTGGGGGCAGGTCCTGCTGCCGTCCCGGCCGAACAGCAGCACCGGCTGGATCCGCATCGACGGCGCCCCGATCACGCAGGCCCGCACGCCTTACCACGTCGACGTGGACGTCGACGCGCGTCGGCTCGTGGTGTGGGAGGGCGACCGGAACGTCGGCAGCTGGACCGTCGGCGTCGGTTCCTCCGACTCCCCCACCCCGCGCGGCCGGACCTACCTGATGGCCGCGATCGAGGAAACGGTCACCAAGTTCAGCCCCATCATCCTTCCGCTCGGTACGCATTCCGAAACGTTCAACAGCTACGGAGGCGGACCGGGAACGGTCGCACTGCACGGCTGGCCGGATCCGGCCGTGTTCGGCGAGGCAGCCAGCGACGGGTGCGTGCGAGTGCCACCGGACGCATTACGGCTGCTGAGCACACTCCCGCTGGGAACACTCGTGCTGCTGCACTAGAGCACTCGCGAACAGCGGAGCGGAACGCGGCGGGAAGGCGGCAGGGCGAACGAGGTCCTGGCGCGACCGGCCGGCCGGAACCGGGCCACGGGAAAAGCCGGCCACCACAGAAATCCCGGAAATCGAAACGAAGGAAGTGCGACAGTGCACAAAAAAGCACGCTTCGCCGGTGTCATCACGGCGACCGCTGGTTTGTTGCTCGCAGGCGCTCCGGCGTTCGCCGACAGCGCGGACAACGACGGGATCAACGTCGGCAACGACAACGACGTGAGCCTCGTTCCGATCCAGCTGTGCGGCAACAACGTGGCGGTCGTCGGTGCGGTGGTCAACATCCTGTCGCCGCAGAGCGGTGACTGCACCAACGCGCCGGTCGGGGACCACCCGTCGCACAAGCCGGACCACGAGAAGCCCGAGAAGCCGGGGCACGAGAAGCCGGAGAAGCCCGGCCACGGCGGCGGCTGCGACGACGACGACTGCGGCGGCTGCGACGACGACTGCGGCGGCGGCGGCCCCGACTGGCCCGGCCCCGGTGGCCCCGGCCCGGGCGAGCCCGGCCCCGGCCCGGCTCCCGCTCCGGCGCCCGCGCCGAGCGCCCCCGAGCAGGTATCGCCGGCCGAGCTGCCCGCCGCGCCGAGCCCGGTGGCGGTGGCCGGCCACGCCGCCGTGACCGGCTGACCGGTTTCGTCCCGATTCGCACCGTGCCCGCACCTCGTTCCGACCCGCACCGTGGTCGACGAGGTGCGGGCACGTGCACAGTGGTGACATGTTGATCCGCATCCCCACTCCCGGCGACGTACTCGGAATGGCCCGCTCCACGGTCGGTCGGGCGGTGGAGTCCGCGACCACCGTCGCCGCCGCTCCCGCTCGGGTGCTGGGCTTGGTGGACGGCGTCGAGGCCCTGCTGGCCAGGGTGAACACCGTCGTCGACGGGGCCGAGGAGATCCTCGCCCGCACCAGCCGCACCGTCGACGAGGTCGAAGAGGTCCTGCGCGAGGCCAAGGTCGTGGCCGCCGCGGCGGGACGGACCGTCGAAGCGGCCGGCGCCATCTCCGCCGAGGCGCAGACGATCGTCGAGTCCGCGGGCGCCGTCAGCGCCACCGCCGCGAGCACCGTCAGCGACGTGCAGCGGACCGCGGCGGTCGCCGACGAACTCCTCGCCGCCTACGAGCCGGTCGCGCGCAAAGCGGCCCCGATGGCGCAGCTGTTCGTCGACGAGCTCTCGCAGAAGGAGGTCGACGCGGCGATCCGCCTGGTCGACGAACTCCCGGTGCTCACCGAGCACGTGCTCTCCGACGTGCTGCCGATCCTGCGCACCTTGGACAAGGTGGGCCCCGAGATCCACGAGCTGCTCGAAGTCACCCACGACGTGCGCCGGGCCATCGTCGGCATCCCCGGCTTCCAGTTCTTCCGCCGCCGCGGCGGCGAGCGGGTCAGCGAGGAGGAGGTCGCCGCGAAGTCCGCCGAGGACCGCGCCGAACCCCGCGCCGTGGCCGCCGCGCCCGCCCAGGACGAGATCGGGCCGGCCGCGCGCTGAACCGGCGGGATCTTCCACTCGAAAGTGCGATCTTGGTTGTTGCGCCCGGCGTTTTTCCCGGCTGCGCGGCTAGATTCGCTCTCGGTGTGGTTCGGCTGCGCGGTCGCCGCGGCCGTTCCGGTCCGACCGGCGGTCACACCTCGCGGGATGTCCGGCGGAGTACTCCCCCTCTCTCCGCCGGGCATCACCGCTCTCGCGGACCGGTCGATCCCCCTGGTGCGACGGGAGGAGCGGTCAGTCGAGGATCGAGCGGACCAGCTCGGTGATCGTTCCCGCCGCGGTGTCCCACCCGGTTCCGGCCGGGTGCAGCGTGCACACCGCGACGACGAGCAGCCGATCCCCGCGGCGCACCAGGCCGCTGGTGTGCATCGCCGGGCGTTCCAGGTCGATCCGCTCGTCCGGGATGGCGCGGCGCTCGGCCGCCGGCTCGGCGGGCTTCTCGTTCGGACCGAGGCCGAACCCGGACCAGCCCTGCTTGAGCGCGTCCACGTCGGCTCCCGACGCGGGGAGCCCGAAGGTCTGATCGAAGCCGTCGGTGCCGTGCCGGGTGAAGTGCCGCAGCTGCTCCAGCACGAACTCGCCCGCCGCTCCCGCGGTCCGCAGGTGCCGGAGCGAGAGCACGACGTCGGCGGCGGTGAGCACCACGTAGCCCCACATGTCCGGATCGCGCGGCGGTTCGGTCCCGGTGAGGCCGATCTCGGCGACGGTCCGGTGCACGATCCGCTCCCGGCCGCCGCGGTCCCACAGCTCGCTCGCCGCGTCGTCGTCGCTGGAGCGCAGCATCGGTTCCAGCAGCGCGCGGTCGGCCGCGGACGGTTCGCCGCCGCGCCGCAGGTGGTCGAGCGCGATGAGCGGTTTCACCAGCGACGCGGAGCGGAAGCGGTGCCGTTCTTCGTGCCGCCGCAGGACTTCCGCCGTCTCGGCGTCCACCACGAGCCAGCTCGCCCGCACTCCACCCGGAACGTGTTCCGCCGCCATCACCGGCCCCCGATCTGCGCGCTGTCCGGGCACGGTAGCAACGCGGGGGCCGGTGGATCGAGCTTCGTCAGCCGTGCAGCGGGAAGGACTTCGCGGCGCCGAGCAGCAGGTCGTTCTCCGCGGCGTCGCCGATGGTGATCCGCACGCCGGAGCCGGCGAAGGCGCGCACCACGACGCGTTCGGCGAGGCAGTGCTCGTTGAACTCGCCGGCCCGGTCGCCCAGCGGCAGCCAGACGAAGTTCGCCTGCGTCTCGGGGACGGCGTGGCCGAGGGCGATCAGCTCGTCGCGCACCCGCACCCGTTCGGCGGTGATCGCGGCGCAGCGGGCCCGCATCTCGTCCTGCGCGGCCAGCGAGGCGATCGCGGCGGCCTGGCCGAGGGCGTTGATGCTGAACGGGATGCACACCTTGCGCAGCGCTTCGGCGACGTGCGCAGGCCCGATGGCGTAGCCGACGCGGAGCCCGGCGAGCCCGTAGGCCTTGGAGAAGGTGCGCAGCGCGAGCACGTTGTCGTAGCGGGCGGTGAGTTCGACGCCGTCCGGCACGTCGGGGTCGGTGACGAACTCGCGGTACGCCTCGTCGAAGACGACGAGCACGTCGGAGGGCACCGAGTCGAGGAACCGCTCCAGTTCGGCGCGGCGCAGCGCCGGTCCGGTCGGGTTGTTCGGGGAGCAGACGAACACCAGCCGGGTCCGCGGGGTGATCGCGGCGGCCATCGCGTCGAGGTCGACGGCGTGCTCGGCGGTCAGCGGCACCTGCACCTCGGTGGCGCCGACGATGCGGCTGAGGATCGGGTAGGCCTCGAAGGACCGCCAGGGGTAGACGACGGTGTCCTCGGCGGTGCAGGTGATCTGGATGAGCTGCTCGCACAGGGCGACGGAGCCGCAGCCGACGGCGATGCGGCCCGGATCGACGTCGAGGTGGGCGGCGAGCGCTTCGGTGAGGCGGGCGGCGCCGATGTCGGGGTAGCGGTGCGCGTCCGCGGCGGCGCGGGCGATGGCCTCGGCGACGCCGGGCAGCGGACCCGCGGAGACCTCGTTGCTGGCGAGCTTGAGCGATCCGGCGACGGTGCGGCCCGCGACGTAGGCGGGCAGCTGGTCGAGGTCGGGGCGGATGCGGACGGTCATGCGGGGCTCCCTCTGCTCGGGCGGCGTCCCCCGCTTCGCCGCCGGGAGCACCGCCCGACCACTGTAGAACCGGTGACGCGGCGCTGAGCTGGACGGGGAGGCCCAGAATCCGTGCGGCCGAGCGGGAGCTCCCGTTCGGCACCCCGGGAGGGTCGGGCGCCGCGGGGCTCCACCCCGCCCGGCGACCGGTTGGCGCCGATCGGGTGTAACACCGAACACACCCCCGGCGCGGGGGGGGGGGGGGCCGGGCCCGCGGCGGTGCCGTTCCGCGCGGCCCGCGGTGGATCTCTGCCGGCCCGTTGCCGCACGTGGCGGCGCACTCACCTGTCGCGGCCCGGGAGGGCGCGGAGATCAGCGGACGGCGCGGCGGCGGGAACGCGGCGACGGCGACGGTGTGTCAACCGGGCTCCGCCATCCGGATGATCACGTTGACTGCTGTTCACCCATCCCTGATTACCTGAACGGCATGACCGAAACCCGGACCGAGACGCTCGCGCTCACGGACGGCACCGAGCTCCGGATGACCGTCGCCGAGCCGGAGAACGTCGTGCGCGGCGGACTGGTGGTGCTGCACGAGGCGCGCGGCGTCACCGACCGGGTGCGTTCCCTGGTGGGCAGCCTCGCCGACGAAGGCTGGCTGACCGTGGCGCCGCACCTGTACCACCGCGAGGGCACCGATGAGTTCTCCGACGACCACGCCGAGGAGCACGTGCGGGACCACGTGCAGCGACTATCGGGCGAGTCGATCCTGGCGGATTCGGACGCGGCGTTCGTGTGGCTGACCGACCAGGGCGTGCCGGGCGACCGGCAGGGCGTCATCGGGTTCGACATCGGCGGTTCGGCCGCGCTGGTGGTGGCGGCGAGCCGCAGCCTGGGCGCGGCGGTGACGGTCGGCGGGGGCGGCATCCTGAGCCCGCTGTCGGACGGGTTGCCCGCGCTGGTGGAGATCGCCGGGGAGCTGGCGGGCCCGTGGCTGGGCATCTACAGCGAGCTGGACGAGCGCATCCCGGCGGACGAGGTGGACAAGCTCCGCGAGGCCGCGGCGACCGCCCCGGTGGCGACGGACCTGGTGCACTTCGCCCGCAGCGAGCACCGCTTCGACACGGACCTGGACGCGGCCGCGGAGGCGTGGCAGCGCGCGCGGAACTGGCTGGACACCCACCTGCGCTGAGTTGCACACAGCCTGTGGACAACTCATCCACAGGCATGTGCACAACCTGTTCGCGGTGCGCACCGAGCAGTTCGGCTATGGCGTCGACGCCCGGTCGTGGGTTAGGAAGCACTCATGACATCGAGCACCGGCGCCGATCGAAACCCCGAGGTCCTGTGGCGGCCCACCGCGGAACAGGTGGCGGGCACCCGCCTCGCCGAGTTCCGCGAGTGGCTGCGCACCGAGCGCGGCCTCGACCTGCCGGACTACCCGGCGCTGTGGGACTGGTCGGTGTCGGACCTCGAAGGTTTCTGGGGCGCGATCGCGGACTTCTTCGACGTGGCCTTCCACGAGCGCGCCGAGCGGGTGCTCGACGCCGAGGTGATGCCGGGCGCGAAGTGGTTCCCCGGCGCGACCTTGAACTACGCCGAGCACGCGCTGCGCGGCGGCCCCGGCAAGGCCGACGAGGACGTGGCGGTCGTGTTCGCCCGGGAGGACGGGGCCGGCTCGCAGCTCACGTTCGGCGAGCTGCGCGCGCGGGTCGCGGCGATGCGCGCCGCGTTCGTCGAGCTGGGCGTGCGCCGCGGTGACCGGGTGGCGGCGTTGGCGCCGAACTGCCCGGAGACGCTGATCGCGTTCCTGGCGGCGGCGAGCCTCGGCGCGACCTGGTCGTCGTGCTCGCCGGACTTCGGGGTGCGGGCGGTCGCGGACCGGTTCGTGCAGATCGAGCCGACCGTGCTGGTCGCCGTGGACGGCTACGCGTACGGCGGCCGCACCTACGACATCCGCGCCACCGTGGACGAGCTGCGCGGGCTGCTGCCCGGCGCGTCGGTGGTGCTGGTCGACTACGTCGGAGCCGGTGGGCTCGACGGCACCGAGGACTTCGCGGCGCTGCTGGACCGGCACCGCGGCGCCGAGCTCGCCTTCGACGCGGTGCCGTTCGACCACCCACTGTGGGTGCTGTACTCCTCCGGCACCACCGGGCTGCCGAAGGGCATCGTGCACGGGCACGGCGGCATGGTGCTGGAGCAGCTCAAGGCGATCGGCCTGCACGCCGACCTCGGGCCCGGCGACACGTTCCTGTGGTTCACCACCACCGGCTGGATGATGTGGAACTTCCTCGTCGGCGGCCTGCTCACCGGCACCCGGCTGCTGCTGTTCGACGGCAGCCCCGGGCACCCGTCGCTGGACGTGCTGTGGGACCTGGCGGAACGGCACCGGGTCACCTACTTCGGCACCTCGGCGCCGTTCGTGCAGAGCTGCCTGAAGAAGGAGCTGCGGCCCGCCGAGCACCACGACCTCGGCGCGCTGCGCACCGTCGGCTCCACCGGTTCCCCGCTGAGCGTCGACGGGTTCCGCTGGATCGCCGAGCACGTGGGCGCGGACGTGCAGATCGCCAGCGTCTCCGGCGGGACGGACCTGTGCACCGCGATCGTGGGTGCGGCGCCGGACGTGCCGGTGTGGCTCGGCGAGATCTCCTGCGCGCTGCTCGGGGCCGCGGTGCGGTCGTACTCGGAGGACGGTGCGGAGCTGCGCGGCGAGGTCGGCGAACTGGTGCTCACCAAGCCGATGCCGACGATGCCGGTGTTCTTCTGGAACGACCCCGACGGGTCGCGGCTGCGCGAGGCCTACTTCGACACCTACCCCGGCGTGTGGCGCCACGGCGACTGGATCGAGGTCACCGACCGCGGCAGCCTGGTCATCCACGGCCGCAGCGACTCCACGCTCAACCGCGGCGGCATCCGGATGGGCACCGCCGAGTTCTACCGCGTCGTGGAAGCCTTCGAGGAGGTCGCCGACTCGCTCGTCATCGACACCTCCGGCGCCGGCGGCGAAGGGGAGTTGCTCTGCTTCCTGGTGCTCGCCGAGGGTGCCCGGCTGGCGGACGTCGAAGGCGAGCTGAAGCGGCGGCTGCGCGACGAGCTGTCCCCGCGGCACGTGCCGAACCGGTTCCTGCTCGTGGACGAGGTCCCGCAGACGCTCAACGGCAAGAAGCTGGAGGTTCCGGTGAAGAAGATCCTCGCCGGCGGCGACCCGGAACGCGCAGTCAGCCGCGACGCCCTGCGCAATCCGGCGGCCCTCGACCCGTTCGTGCAGCTCGCAGCGGGTGCGAACGGCTGAGCGATCGCGGACCGACCCCCCTGCGCGAAGGCGTGAACGGGCCGTGTACTCTTTTCCCCAGTGGCCGAGAGGGACTGCCGGGAGGCTTCGCCTAGTCTGGTCTATGGCGCCGCACTGCTAATGCGGTTGGGGGTCACGCCCCCTCCCGGGTTCAAATCCCGGAGCCTCCGCAGGGGTTCCCGCCCAGGCGGGGATCCACAACTGAACAAGCGCCCGTAGCTCAACGGATAGAGCATCTGACTACGGATCAGAAGGTTAGGGGTTCGAATCCCTTCGGGCGCACGTCTGGTCGAGACAGCTGGAAACCCCCTACTTAGTCGCAGGGGGTTTCTTGCTGTCCGGGGTCGGGTGATGGCGATCGGGCCTCCCCGCCGACCTGATCGCTCTGCCACCGACCGCACCGTCGAGCACGTCGGCACCGACTCCCGTCCCGGCTACGGCCGCGGGAGCAGCACCGCCACCTCGGCCATCCCGTCCAGGAGCGCCGGCGGGAGGTTCCCGCTCATCGGTGCCGCCTCCGCTCGCACGAACAGGGTGCCCTTCGCGGTGGACTCGTAGTGCTCGCCGGTGAAGGACACGCCCCGCGCGGCGAGGACGCTGCTGCCCAGCGCCCTGATGTCCCCGGTCCCGTCCCGGCGGTCCAGCCGGTTCAGCGCGCGCGCATCCCGTGTGCTGCCGGTCCGCACCCAGGCGATCGACACGACCGCGGTGCCGCCCTGTTCGTCGGCGAGCGGAATCACGGTCCTCGTCAGGGAGCGGCACGGGTGCCCGACGAAGAACTCCTGCACCTGTCCGAAGGAATGCACGATGCAGTCCAGCTGATGATCCGGGGATCGTTGCTCGCGGACCCGCAGCCGCATCCGTTGCCAGGCCTTGTCGGACTGCCCGTTGCGCGCCGCCTGCTTCGCGTTGCTGACGCGGACCGCGACCTGCTCACCCGCCACGGAGCTCACCCCGCCGGTAGCCCCACCGCCACCGGCGACGGCGGTGACCGCGAGTGCGGTCGCACCGGCGGCGGCGACGAATCCGCCGCGGCCCTTCTTGCCGTTGATCGGCCGAACCCGGCCTTGTCGATCCGTGTAGAAGCCCTCCGGCAACGCCCGCCCCTTGTCCCTCGATGCACGAAGGGGCCGATCTTCGTCAACCGGAGCCCCCACTACTCCGTTTACCGCTGGGATCACCTGAAAGGACCATCGGCACGCTGCGGGAAGCGGACCGGTACCGCAGGTATTTCGTCGGCCGAATCCGACGATCGACGGACAGGAACTTTTCGGATGCGCTTCCGGGCGAGCGGGAAACCGCCGTTCGCAACGGTTTCCCTGCTTTTCGGAAAGGCTCCGAAGAGGCCGTCCCGGCCGATCGGCTGGTTTTCCGCGTTTCGAACCGGCCTCTCGGCCGAGGTGGCCGATCGCGCGCCGCGCCAGGCTTGGTGATCGGAATTCCGACACCGCCGCGACGGTGCTCGGGCCGGATGAAATGCGAGGAGCCGTAATGCGGATCAATGCCAAGAACGTCGTGGTCTCCGGCCTCGTGGCCGGTGCGGTGCTGGTGGTCGGCGGGGGTATCGCCGCGGCCGTGAACCTGGAACAGGTCCCCTCCCAGGTCCAGAACTCGCACCACGCCGAACCGGGACACGAGGGCGAGGGCAAGTACACCGCCGGGGACTACCGGCTGCACGTCCGCGAGCTCACCGACGACGGTGAAGGCTTCGGCACCACCGTCGAGCCCGGCACCACGTACTACTCGAAGACCCTGCACGGCAGCGAATCGTGGCAGCCGACCGTCCTGAAGTTCTCCGTCGGTGACGAGGCGGACGGGCCGATCGTGTTCAGCTACCCGATCCCCGAGGACGGCGAGGGCGTCGACTGCGTCGCCTCCGGCACCGAGGCCGAGCCGACGGTGGAGTGCACGACCACGCCCGCCGGCTGATCGGCCGCCCCGCGCGCAGGCCGGGCCGGTGCCGTGGTCCGCGCCGATCCACGGCTTCGGCACCAGTGCGCCGACGGTCCGGCCGAGCCGAAGGAAACCCCCTCCCCACAGGGGGTTTCCTGCTGTCCGGGGCCGTTGCGGAAGGGTCCTGCCGTGCGCGAAGCTGGTCGGCGATCCGCTCAGGAGGACGCCGTGCACCTGGACCTCGTGACGATCGTCGTCGACGACTACGACCCGGCGATCGAGTTCTTCACCGGCACCTTGGGATTCGGGCTCGTCGAGGACTCGCCCGCGACCACCGGCGACGGCCGGGCGAAGCGGTGGGTCGTCGTGCGGCCGCCCGGTGCCGCGACCGGAATCCTGCTGGCCCGTGCGGACGGCGAACGGCAGTCCGCCGCGGTCGGCGAGCAGACCGCCGGTCGAGTCGGGTTCTTCCTGCGCGTGGACGACTTCGACGCCGCCCTCGCGCGGCTGCGGGCGGCAGGGGTCGAATTCGTGCGGCCCCCGCGCAGCGAACCCTACGGCCGCGTGGCGGTCTTCCTGGACATCGCGGGAAACCGCTGGGACCTGCTGGGGCCGGTCGCGGTCGACTGATCAGCTGCGGAGTCGATCTCGCCCGGCCGAGTCCGCCGAGGATCGGGCGCACGGGTGGCAAGGTGGGCCGCTCGCCGGGCCGCCCGGCGAGGAAGGGGCGAACGATGGCTGAGAGCTTCGGGCAGGCGCTGCGGCGCCTCCGCCGCGCCGCGGGGCTGACGCAGCTGCAACTGGCGCAGCAGGTCCACCTGGGGCAGAGCGACATCTCGCGGTACGAGAGCGACCGGCAGCACCCGGACGACCAGGTGGTCCACGCCTTGGAACAGCTCCTCGCCGCAGGCGGTCGGTTGGCGCGCACCACCGGCGGCGGCGACGACGGGAACGCGCAGGCGCTCGAACTGGTTCGGCGAGCCGGAGCTTCCGACCTCGGCGGGGACGTCCTCGACCTGCTGGAAGCCGCGTTCGACACCGCCGCCACCGACTACTGCGCCGAGGATCCGGCCGTGCTGCTGCCGCAGGTCGCCGAGCACCTGGACCACGTGCAGGGGCTCCTCGACGCGTCGCGGAAGACGCTCGCCGAACATCGGCGGTTGGTGGGCCTCGGCGGTTGGCTGGCGCTGCTGCGGGCCACGTTGCACATCGACCTCAACGAGCACGCGCGCGCCTCCGCGTGGCTGCGCAGCTCCGCGGCCCTCGCCCGGCACGCCGGGGACGACGAGGCGCTGGCCTGGTGCTTCGAAACCGATGCGTGGCGTGTGCTCAACACCGGCGACTTCCGCACGGCGCTGCGGCTGGCCACCGCGGCGCTGGAGCACGCCCCGGCCGGCGGGTCGGCGGAGATCCAGGCGACCGTGCAGCTCGCCCGCGTCCAAGCCCGCCTCGGCGCCGCGGACGCGACCTACCGGCACCTGGAATCCGCGCACGTCCTCTCCGCTCGCAAAGGAGTCCCGGTGCAGGCGGAACACCACTACCGGTTCGATCCCGCGAAGACCGACTCGTTCACCGCCACCACCTTGGCGTGGCTCGGCGACGACGAGGCCGAGCGCAGCACCCGCCGCGCCGTCGAGATGTTCGCGCCGACCGGAACCGGCCCCAACCCGCGAGCTCGCCGGTACGCGGCCGCGCAGATGGACCTGGCGCTGATCAGCGCGAAGAAGTCGCGACTGGACGAGGCCGCCGCGGCGGCCCGCGCCGCGATCGACACCGGGCAGGTCGCGCCGTCGAACTGGTGGCGCATCGCCGAAGTCGTCAGCACCGTGACCGCCGCCCGGTCCCCGGCCGCTCCAGAACTCCAAGCGTCCTACCAGGACATGCTCCACCGCTGATCGCGTGCCATGCGCATGAGCGGACGCGCATGCGCAGGCCACGCATCAACATCAACCTGCGGCGATCGGGCGCCGACGGTCGGGGTATGTCGCGAATGCCGCCGCACCTCGTCCGCCGGTTCCGCTCCGCGCTCGGAACCCGGGTGCTCGGTGCGCGCCGCGACCACCCCACCCGAGGACGACCGCGGATCCCCGGCCGCGGCCCGGGTGGGGTTCCGGCGGGACCGGTGCACACCCCGACCAGCACCGGTCCCGCCACCGGACTCACGGGAACGGCGTTCCGATGAGGCCGCTGCGGCCCGCCGGGACCTGGACCGACGCGGACGGGCGGGTGCACGTCCGGGACGCGAGGGGTGGATCCGCGTTCTGCGGGATCGGTGTGGACCGCGCCACCGGCGGCCGGGCGCGCTCGGGGTGCGCGGACTGCGTCGCGGTGCTGATCGAGAGCTGGGGGCGCGACCACTCGTGCGGTCCGGACTGCCGGCCACCGCTGCCCCGGCGGGAACCGGGAGCGGCGTTGGACCGGCGCCTGGCCAGGAGCGGGCGGATCGAGGCGGATCGGGACCTGCCCTTGCTGGAGCGGGTGCGCGACCGGCTGCGGTCGCTCTGACGGGCCCGGGCCGGGCGCTCCGTCGACGCCGCGATCCGGTCGGACGTCGGTGGAGATCCGTTCTCGCGACGGCACGAGTGGCTCGGGTCACGGGAAATCGGCTTGAGCATGCCGCGACGGCACGGGGTCGACTGTGGTCACGGCGGCCGACCGGGCCGTCGGAGAGGAGAGATCCGACATGGCCCTGCCCGACATCCTGCCGGTGGAAGCGTTCTTCGACTCGCCCGAGCGCGCCGGCGCCTCGATCTCCCCGGACGGCACGCGGATCGCCTACCTGGCGCCGTGGAAGAACCGGCTCAACGTGTGGGTGCGGGGGGTCGAGGACGACGCCGAGGCGCGGTGCGTCACCGCGGACGAGACGCGCAGCGTCACCGGCTACCACTGGACCGACGACCCGCGCTGGCTGCTGTACGTGCAGGACGCGGGCGGCAACGAGGACTGGCACCTGTTCCGCGTGGACCTGGACGACCCGGACGCGCCCGCGGTCGACCTCACTCCCTACCCGCCCGGGGTCCGGACCTCGATCGGGCAGCAGCGCCCGGACCGGCCCGGCAAGGTGCTGGTGCAGCTCAACGCCCGCGAGCTCGACCGGTTCGACCTGGTGGAGATCGACATCAGCACCGGCGAGTCGACCGTGCTCGCCGAGAACCCCGGCACCGTGCTGGATTGGCTGCCCGGTGCGGAGATCTACGCCCGCAGCATCACCGAGGACGGCGACCTGGAGCTGTCCCGCCACGACCCCGCGACCGGCGAGCTGACCCCGATCGCGACCTTCACCGGCGACGGCCATCCGCTGGGCATCAACCCGTTCGAGCTCGACGCGGACGGCACCGGGGTGTGGCTGGGCTCGTACCGCGACGGGGACCGCGCCCTGCTGGCCCGGTTCGACCTGACCACCGGCGAGGAGTCCGAAGTGGACTCGCACCCGGAGCTGGACCTCGACGGGGACCGGCGCATCGTCGTGCAGCAGTCCTCCCCGCTGATCCGGGACCGGGCGAGCGGGCGGCTGCTCGGGGTGCGCTACCTCGGCGAGCGGCAGGAGATCCGGGCGCTGGACGACGAGTTCGCCGAAGTGCTGGCGAAGCTGGCCGCGCTCTCCGACGGTGACCTGGCCGGGATCTCCCGGGACGACACCGGACGCCGCTGGGTGGTGTCGTTCACCCACGACCGCGACCCCGGCGCCACCTGGTTCTACGACCACGCCACCGGGGAATCCCGGCTGCTGTTCCGGTCGTACCCGCACCTCGACCCCGAATCGCTGGCGCCGATGACGCCGGTGACGATCCCCGCCCGCGACGGGCTCCCGCTGCCCTCGTACCTGACCTTGCCGGTCGGCGTGGAACCGCGCGGGCTGCCGCTGGTGCTGCTGGTGCACGGCGGGCCGTGGTACCGGGATTCGTGGGGCTACTCGCCCGAGGTGCAGCTGCTGGCGAACCGCGGGTACGCGGTGCTGCAGGTGAACTTCCGCGGCTCCACCGGGTACGGCAAGCGGCACCTGGAATCCGCCATCGGCGAGCTCGCCGGGGCCATGCACGACGACCTCATCGACGCCGCCGACTGGGCCGTCGAGCAGGGCTACGCCGACCCCGAGCGCCTCGCGATCTCCGGCGGCTCCTACGGCGGGTACGCGGCGCTGGTCGGCGTCACCTTCACGCCCGACAAGTTCGCCGCCGCCGTCGACTACGTGGGCATCTCCGACCTGGTCAACTTCACCCGCACGCTGCCGCCGTTCGCCCGCCGCGGGCTGATCGGCAACTGGTACCGGTACGCGGGCGACCCGGACGTGCCCGAGCAGCGCGCCGACATGCTCGCCCGCTCCCCCATCACCCGCGTCGACCGGATCCGCACGCCGCTGCTGGTCGCCCAGGGCGCCAACGACGCGCGGGTGGTGCAGGCCGAATCGGACAACATCGTCGCCGCGCTGCGGGCACGCGGTGTCGACGTCGAGTACCTCGTCAAGGAGGACGAGGGGCACGGGTTCCTCAACCCGGAGAACCAGATCGAGCTGCACCGGGCCATCGAGCGGTTCTTCGCCGCGCACCTCGGCGGCCGCAGCGGAGCGGCCTGATCACAGCGAGCGCCGCACGTGCTCGCGGAAGGCGTCCGTCCCCGGGTGCGTCGGCGCCCGGGGACGGACCAGGTGCCGTTGCGTCCCGCTCGCCCGGGATCGAGCGGACGAACGGGGCATTCCTCCCACCCGCCTCCGGACGACGTTCGGGCGGGCCCGAGGTTGCTCCGGCATGAGCAGTGTCATCCCGGAGCATCCTCGGCGCGCCCGGCACGTCTTCAGGAGCAGAAGAACCACTGAGGAGGAAACACCATGTTCGCGAACATCCGCCGCATCGCCGCTGCCGCCGCCGTCACCGGGGCGGTCGCCGGGATCTCCGTCCTCTCCGCCGGGGCCGCGACCGCCAACCCGAGCGACACCGCCTGCACCGCCGCCGACGTCAACGTCACGGTCGTCAAGGAGCAGGGCGGCGCCGCCGGCCACGAGGCGTTCCGCATCGACTACGCGGCCACGAACCCGGACGTCAACTGCAAGCTGCAGGGCGGCCCGCGCGGCCTGGTCTTCAACGAGAACGGCGCGCCGATCCCGGGCGTCGACGTCGTCCCCGAGAACAGCGCCGCCGAGCCGGTCAACCTGACCGCGACCTCGCCCGCGCACTCCTACCTGATCCAGGCCGCCGACGCCGCGCCGCACGCCGCGGTGCCCACCGGCGTCGAGTTCTCGCTGCCCTCGGTCCTCGAGAACGACCGGGTCGCCACCGACTGGCCCGGTGGCGAGCAGCTCAAGGGCGTGCTGCAGGCGACCCCGGTCGCGCAGGGCTGACCCTCCCCCCCTGAGTGTGTTTTTAAAATCAGCGAGCCCCCGCGGCCCGAAGAAATGTGGG
>NZ_JAIUKB010000035.1:49947-50652 GCF_020176785.1 Saccharopolyspora sp. 6V
CACCCCCCCGCCCCCCCGCCGGCCCCCCCCCCCCCCCCCCCCCCGCCCCCCCCCGGCGGCGGGGGGGGGCCCCCCCCCCCGTCTCGGGGTCCGCCGCGGGGGGCAAGCCGGGCGGAGCAGGGCGCGCGGCCGGACGGGGGCACCGGCGCTGCGGCGAACACGGAACGTTGCCGGCGAAAATTGCTGACCCTGTGCGTCCGGAACCCGCTCCGATCCGCCCCCGATCCCCCGCGAGCTGCGCCTACACCCCTGCCGTCGATCACTCCGAGTGGTACCGGTTCGGTCACGCGCCGAGCCGGAAAAGTCCGAAACCGGTTGCGATAGGAAACTCGGACTCGAATCGGTAACAGAGTGCAACTCCACCGCCCCTTCCGGCGATCACAAGGTGACGACTCGAAAGGGGCAAGGAGTGACCGTCACCGAACTCGCCGGAGCCGCCGTCAGCGCGGCGGCTCTGTGCGTCCTGACCGTGCTGCCCGGTGCCGCCCACGCGGAAGCGCAGCCGATCAGCGGGCTCCTCGGCGGCCCGAGCACCACGCAGACCAGCGCCGAGCACACCATCGAACTCCCGCTGCTCGGCGACCCGACCGAACGGACCGGCCCGCCGCCCACCGGCGCCGCGCCCAGCACCAGCGGTGCCCCCGCCACCGCGCCCGTCCACGACGAACCCATCCTCCCCGGTGACGGCGAGCTCGGTCAGCGCCA
>NZ_JAIUKB010000036.1:0-130463 GCF_020176785.1 Saccharopolyspora sp. 6V
CCCTGCGCGTGCCAGCGGTCGAGCGCGGCGGCTGACTCGCGCAGCACGGCGGCGCCGCGCACCGAGTCGGCGAGGTCCGCGGTGTCGCCGGGGGAGCGGCCGAGGTGTTCGGACCACAGGCGCACCCGCAGGTCCCGGGCGAACCCGGGGTGCGCGCCCTCGTCCACGACGGCCGCGGTCAGCTCCGAGTCGTAGGCCCAGGAGCGGCGGTTGAGGTTCGCCGAGCCGACCGCCGCCCAGCGGTCGTCGATGACGCAGACCTTCGAGTGCAGGTAGATCGGCAGCCCGGCGGTGTTCTCCAGGTCGTGCACGTCGACCCGGTCACCGCCGGCCGCGCGCAGCAGGTCCAGCGCCTCGCGGTGCGCCACGTCGTTGGTCGCCGCCTCCACGACGCCGCCGTTCTCCGGGCGGTGCGGCACCACCGCGACCAGGCGCAGCCGGGGTTCCCGGCGCAGTGCCGCCGCGAACGCCTCGGCCACCACCGGGGACCACAGGAACTGGTCCTCGACGTGGACGAGCCGCCGGGCGTGGCGCAGCGCCTTCGCGTAGCCGCGCGCGACGCTGCGCTCGCCGTCCGGCGCGAACGGGTAGCGCGGGCGCTTCGCCGGGTAGGTGCGCAGCAGCTGGACCGCCTGCTCCCCGGACCGCGGTGGCGGCGGGAGCCGGTCGGGCAGCGGGTCGGCGCGCCGGGCGAACAACCGGCGCGTCCGCGAGATCGGGCCGCGCCGGGACGCGGTGGCGTCGGCCCACCGCTCCCGGAAGCAGTGCTCCACGTCCTGCACCGCCGGGCCGCGCACCTCCAGGTGGGCGTCGTGCCAGGCCGGTCGCGCGCCGTAGCGGTCGTCGATGGAGGTCTGCACGTCCGGGTCGCCGTGGTGCTCGTGGTCGTCGCGGCGGCTCGCGCACGGGTCGATCCCGCCGAGGAAGGCCACGTCGGTGTCCGGCCGCTCGGGACGGCGGACCACCAGGAACTTCTGGTGGTGGCAGCCGATCGGCCGCACCCGCTGGTCCAGCAGCGCGGCCCCGCCGTGGCGGCGCAGCGCGGTGGCGAACCGGCGGTTGTCCGGCACCAGGTCCCGCCGCAGCGTCAGGAACGGCCACCAGAACAGCGCGTGCACCGAGGCGCCGCGGCGCAGCGCCCGCAGCAGCAGCTCGCCGAGGGTGATGCCCTCGGCGTCGAGCGGCTTGCCCCGGGTGCCGATCCAGGCGGAGAAGAAGATCCGGTCCCCGGCACCGACGTCGCGCAGCGCGGGGACGAGCCGGTCGAAGTACTCGGTGCCGTCGACCAGCGGGCGCACCGAGTTGCCGGTGGACCACGCGATCCCGCCGGGGTGCCGTTCGTCGAGGCCGGTGGCCGGGTTGCCGCGTTCGGCCGCGGTCAGCAGCCAGTGCGCGGGCAGGTCCGCGCGGCTGCGGGGCGCCGCGGTCGCGCTCTCCTCCAGCACCGGCTCACCGCGTCCCGGAGGCCGCGCGGGCCGCGACGCGGAACTCCAGCTCGAAGTTGTCCAGCGTGTGCGGCAGCGGCCCGTCGGGTCCCAGCTCGTGCTCGCCGTCCAGCCGGAACTCGTGGCCGCGCAGCAGGGCGGCGAGCAGGGTGCTCGCGGTGAGCAGCACCAGGTTCTCCCCGGGGCAGCGGCCGGGGCCCGCGCTGAACGGGACGAGACCCGGGTGCTGCTGGGCGGCACCGTCCAACCAGGACTCGGGGGCGAACCGGTCCGCGTCGGGGACGGTGCGCCGGTCCCGGTGGAACAGCGGGGTGTAGATGAACAGGCCGCTGCCGCGGGGGATCGTGCGGCCGCCCCAGCTCGCCTCGGTGACGGCGTCGCGCAGCAGCGCGGGCGTGGTCGGCCACAGCCGCACCGATTCGAGCACGCAGGACCGCAGCAGCGGCAGCATCGGCGAGTCCGCGCCGTCGACCTCCTCGCGCACGGCGCGCAGCCGCTCCGGCTGCGCGGTGAGCACCGCCAGCGCGCGGTACGCCACCATGGCGGCGGCGTCGAAGACGAACAGCCAGTGCGGCACCTGATCCGCTCCGTCCACATCGGACGAATCACGGGCGATCGCCCCGGCGAGGCTGCCGGGTTCCGCCCGGGACAGGTGCGCGCGCAGCCGCCGGTCGAACTCGCGGCGGCGGGCGGTGCGGCGCGGGTGCAGGAACGCCCAGTTCGCGTCCGAGCGCAGGCCGTTGAGCAGCTCGACCAGCCGCCGGTCGTCCCGGGCGCCGGCACCGAGCACGATGTGGCGCACGGCGCGCCACCACCCGGCGGCGAACGCGTCCCAGTCGAGCCGCCCGCCCGCCTGCTCGGCGAGCCGAGCGCCTTCCTCCGCGGTGATCTCCGCGATGCGCGGGCCCAGTTCGTGCACCGGCCGGTCGATCTCCAGCACGTCCTCGTTGAACTCGCGCCGCCGCGCCCGCGCCCGCCCGCGCGAGATCAGCACCGCGTGCGGCTGGAAGTGCCGCAGCGCGGTGCGCTTCTCCAGGTTCGCGGGGGTGAAGCGGTCCGCCGAGTCGCGCAGCACGTCCCGCACCTGGGCGGGATCGAGCACCACGGCGAACTCCCGGCCGGGGATCGGCAGCCGCAGCGGGCCGTCCCCGTACCGGGAGCGGAGTTCGGCGAGCAGCCGGATCGCGGACCGGTCGAGCTGCCTGCGCTCCGCGAACGCCATCACCCGCGGCCTGCGGACGATGACACCGGTGGCCAGGGTCGGCAGCAGCACGCGGGCGGCGATCCGGGCGGTGTCCGGGGCCGACGCTCGCGGTGCCCGGGATGCGGGATCGAGCACGATCTCCCTCCTGTCCTGTGCGGGGCCACCCGGATACCCGCCGCAAGATCGGCTCACACGTTCACCCAGGGTGCGTTTCCCCGCCCACCGGGGCGAGGACCTCCCCGGTGTAGTAGCTGGAGAGCTGGTCGGCGGCGAAGAAGACGTACGACGGGGCGATCTCGTCCGGCTGGCCCATCCGCCCCATCGGCACGTGCTCGCCGAAGCCCTCCACCGACTCCTCCGGCAGCGTGGCCGGGATCAGCGGTGTCCACACCGGACCGGGCGCCACGCAGTTCACCCGGATTCCCTGCTGCGCCAAGGATTGCGCGAGGGACATGGTGAGCACGTGCACCGCGCCCTTGCTCGCCGCGTAGTCGATGAGGGTCTTGTTGCCGCGCAACCCGTTGACCGATCCGGTGTTCACGATCGCCGACCCCGCCGGCAGGTGCGCGAGAGCGGCGCGGGTGAGCCAGAACGGCGCGTAGACGTTCACCTTGAAGGTGCGGTCGAACTGCTCGGTGGTGGTGTCGGTGAACCGCTCCACCGGCGCCTGCGTCCCGGCGTGGTTGACGAGCACGTCGAGCCCGCCGAGCTCGGTGGCGACCTCGTCGACGAGCCGCTGGCAGGCCGCTTCGTCACCGAGGTCGGTCTTGTGCAGCTCGCACTGCCGTTGCTGGGCGCGGACGAGTTCGGCGGTGTGCTCGGCGTCGGCGTCCTCCAGATCGGCGTGGTAGGCGATGGCCACGTCGGCGCCCTCCTTGGCGAACGCCACCGAAACCGCCCGTCCGATGCCGGAATCGCCACCGGTGACCAGGGCCCGCTTGCCGTCGAGCAACCCGCGTCCGCGGTACTCGGTCATCTCGTCGCGGGGAGCGGGAACCATCCCCTCGGTCGCCCCGGGCGCGGTCTGCTGCTGGGCCGGGGGAGAGTTGCGTGCGGACATGGTGCTCCTCCTTCGTCGTGCGTTCGCGTGCTCACACGTGGTCGCGGGGGATGGAGTGCCGCCAGTTCTTCGACAGCACCCGCTCGTCGTCCTCGTAGGCGTCGAGCTGGGCGTGCAGCTGGAACTCCTCCGGCGTGGAGGTGAGCACGGTGCGGGTCACGGTCCGCACGTCCCAGCCGTCGCGCCGGAAACCCATCCGCCACACGTTCTCGCCGCGCACCGAGTCGAAGTCGTCGCCGGTCCAGCTGTAGCGCTCCCACGCGTCGCGGGCCAGTTCGAGGTCGATGTCGTCGAGCCGGACCACGCCGAGGTCCTTGACCACCTCCAGCGCCGACTCGTAGCCGACGAGGTCGCGGGACACCGTCCAGCGCTCCTCCCCGGGTGACAGCGGGGTGGAGGAGACCGGTGGCGCCCCTTCCGGTTCCTCGAACGGCCGCACCTCCGGTTCGTCGGCGCCGCCGGGCCGCCACGGCAGCAGCACGCTGCTGCGTCCGGTGTGGACGGTGAGCCGCACCGGACGCGGCGGCGGCCAGGCCAGCGGCCAGTAGGACGTGGACAGCGAGATCCGCAGCCGGTGCCCGGGCGGGAAGGCCTGCGCCACCCCGTTGAGCGCCACCGACACCCGGTACCGCCGCCCCGGCACCAGTTCCGCCGGTTCGTCGTGCGAATCGCGGTGGGTGAGGTTCAGCAGGCCGTAGGTGACGCGGGTCGCCGAACCGTCCGGCCGCACGTCGGAGAGCCGGGCGGCGAGCATCGCGACCGGTTCGCTCACCTCCACGTCCAGGTCCAGCACCGGTGCGCCGAGGAGTTCGGCGCGCTCGGTGAACTCGTCGGTGTCGAACACCAGCGAGCCGCCGTCCTCCTCCCGCTGGTCGTAGGGCAGGTCCGGGGGAGCGTTGTAGGAGCACCACTTCCCGGCGAACTGGCCCACCGACAGCGGCGACTGCACCACCAGCTCGGCCTCCTCCGGTTCCGCGCCGGGCAGCCCGACGTGGTGCGGGCGCAGCGGGTGCCGCGCCGGTTCCACCAGCGGCGACGGCCATTCCGGGTCGCCCACCCACCGGCCGGGCCGTTCGGCGTAGGCGGTGGACGGCGGCACGCTGTCCTGCATCCAGGTGGTGAGCATCGGCCCGTCCAGCACGTCGTTGTCGACGTCCTTGAGCCAGCGGTCCCACCAACGCACCAGTTCCTGCAGGAAGCCGACGGCGGGGCCGGGCTGGCCCAGGTGCGGGTACTTGTGCGACCACGGGCCGATCAGGCCCTTGCGCGGGACGTCGAGGTTCTCCAGCGTGCGGAACACCGCGTTCGAATATCCGTCGGCCCAGCCGCTGACCGCGAGCACCGGGCACCGCACCGACGAGTAGTCCTCGCACACCGAGCCGTGCCGCCAGTAGTCGTCGCGGCGCTGGTGCTCCAGCCACTCCCGCAGCCACAGGCCGCTGCCCTCCAGCCGCTCGTGCCACATCTCCCGCCAGCGGTCGCCGACCAGCGCCGGGTCGGGCGGGCAGGAGTTGTAGGCGAACATCGTCGACGCCCAGGACAGGTTGTCGCTGAGCAGGCAACCGCCCATGTAGTGCACGTCGTCGGCGTAGCGGTCGTCGGTGAAGCACACCGCGGCGATCGCGCCGAGGCTCTCCGGCCCGCGCGCGGCCAGCTGCAGCGCGTTGAAGCCGCCCCAGGAGATGCCCATCATCCCGGTGCGGCCGGTGCACCAGGGCTGCTTCGCGATCCACGCGAGCACGTCCTCGCCGTCGCGCAGCTCCTGCTCCAGGTACTCGTCGGTGAGCACGCCCTCGGATTCACCGCTGCCGCGCAGGTCCACGCGCAGGCACGCGTAGCCGTGCCCGGCCAGGTACGGGTGGTGAATCGAGTCGCGCAGCGCGGTCAGGTCGCGCTTGCGGTACGGGATGAACTCCAGCACGGCGGGGCACGGCTCGTCGTCGGAGGACACCGGCCGCCAGATCTTCGCGGCCAGCCGGGTCCCGTCCGGCAACGGGATCCACACGTGCTCCTCGGCGCGGACCTCGTGCGGGAGGTTCGTCACCGCCCTCATGCGGTTCCTCCTGTTCGATCGATGTCGAAGGGCAGGTCGTGGACGCAGCGCTCGTACTTCTTCCGGAGCTCCTGCGGGTCGGCGGCACCGATGTAGAGGTGGGCCAGTTCGTAGCTGTAGCTGTCCTGGTCGGGCAGCTCGGACAGCCGGACGCCCTGCTCGGCCATCAGGTGCACCCGGACGCCGGGGTGGTCGCGCTCCACCGCGGCGACCTCCTCGGCGGTGGGGGCGCGGCGCACCACGCCGTCCTCGAACGTCCGGTAGAACCACTTGCCGGCGACCGCGTGCTCCCCGCGGCGGTGCGGGAAGTCCGGGTCCCGGCCGAGGCCGAGCTGCACCAGGATCTGGTGGTTCGGCGCACCGTCCACGTCCTCGAACAGCGGCGCGTGCGACTGGGAGTGCCGGGCGTTGATCTCCAGCAGGTGCACGGCGCCGGACTCCTCGTCCCAGAAGAACTCCACGTTGAACGGGACGTGGCGGAGTCCGATGTGCTCGATGACGCGCCTGGTGGCGTCGGTGATCCGCCGGATCACCTCGTCCGGCAGCGAGGACGGGTACTGGTAGCGCAGGAAGCTCGACGTGCCGGGGTACTGCACGGAGTCGATGACGCCGTGGACCCGCACCCCGTCGCCCGGGTCGTAGCCCTCCACGGTGACCTGCCGCCCGCTGACCGCCTCCTCCGCGACGCAGGAGCGCCCGCCCGCGTCGGCGATCTCGGCCGGGAGATCGATGCGGGCCAGGACGTCCTCGAAGGGCTTGCCGACCTTGTCGATGCCCTCCCGGATCTCGCCGAGCGCGGCGCGGAACTCCTCGTCGTCGGTGACGCGGTAGGCCATCTGCGAGGAGAAGGACTTCACCGGCTTGACCCACATCGGGTAGCGCACGCCCGCCGGGGGCGCGGTGTCCTCGTCGACGTCGACGAGGCCGAAGCGCGGCACCTCGTCGATGACCTCCGACTGCACCACGCGGCTCCAGTACTTGTGCTCGCACTGCACGACGGCCCGCAGGTCGGCGCCGGGCAGGCCGCGCCGTTCGCACAGCATCGGCACCAGCGAGCTGACCGGGAAGTCCCAGTAGCCGACGATCGCGTCCACCGGCCCGCCGGAGGCGTCCAGTTCGCGATCGGCCTCCTCCAGCAGCGCGGGCAGGTCGATCTCGTCGACGTGCACGAGCCGGTCGACGTCCAGCAGCGGGTGCAATCGGCAGTCGGAGAGTGCGGGCAGGCCGCGCAACGTGTCCAGGTTGCGCTCGTCGAGACCGAGTACGAAGACGTGGGAGACCATGCTTTCCTCACCGTGCGGGGACTTCGCACCCGCCTACCCCGCGTGGTCCGCCCGCAATCATCGCGGGCGTCCAGCGGTGATCGTCGGCACCGGCCGGTGTGCGCGACCGGGCGCGCGGGTAGTCCTCGGCTCCGAGCGGACGCCGAGCGATCGGAGAGGCGATGCTGCAGCAGGTCCCGCGACGCGAACCCCCGCCCGCCGAAGAACCCGACGCCCCCGAGGTCCCGGACCCGCCGACCGCTCCCGCACCGGAACCACCCCGGGAGCCGGCGAAACCGGACGCGCCGGAGACGCCCGCGAAACCGGAACTTCCCGACCCGCCGGTCGGGTGAGCACCGGAGCCCGCTCGACGGTCGTGGTGATCACCCACGACCGCCGGGAAGAACTGCTGCGGACGCTGGAACACATGACCGCGCTGCCCGAACGGGCGCCCGTAATCGTCGTCGACAACGCCTCCGGCGACGGCAGCGCGGAAGCCGTCCGCGCCCGCTTCCCCGAGGTGACCGTGCTGGTGGAGCCGGTCAACGCCGGTGCGGTGGCGCGCAACCACGCGGTGCGCTGCGCGACCACCCCGTACGTGACGTTCTGCGACGACGACGTGCGCTGGCAGCCGGGGGCGATCCGCACCGCGGTCGACCTGCTGGACCGGCACCCGGACATCGGCGCGGTGATGGGCCGCTGCCTGGTGGAACCCGATCTCGTCGAGGATCCGCTGACCCCGGAGCTGCGCGACTCGCCGGTGCCCGCGCCGCCGTGGCTGCCGGGCACCGCGCTGCTGAGCGTGATGGCCGGGCTGACCACCGTGCGGGTGAGCGCGTTCCGCGCGGCGGGCGGGTTCTCGGAGCGGTTGTGGCTGGGCGGCGAGGAGGAGCTGCTGGCGATCGACCTGGTGGGCGCCGGTTGGTGGCTGTGCTGGGCCGAGGAGGTCGTGGTGCACCACCGCCCGTCCGGGCGCCGCGACTCGCGCGGGCGGCGCAGGCTCGGCATCCGCAACACCCTGCTGACGACCTGGGCGCGGCGACCGCTCGGCGCGGCGCTGCGGCGCAGCGCGAGCGTGCTGGCCGGCTGCCCGAAGGACCGGCACACGGTCGCGGCGGTCGGCGGGGTGCTGCGGGCGCTGCCGTGGCTGCTGCGGGAACGGCGGTGCGTCCCACCGGAGCTGGAAGCGCAGCTGCGGCTGCTGGAAGAACCGCAGCGCACCTCGGTGGCGCGCCGCTACGTCGGCTGAGCCGCCAACCCGCGAGCAGGGCTCAGTGGCCGAGCAGGCGGACGGCCGCTTCGACTCGACGGGGCAGCCGCTGCCGCCGGGCCAGCGCTTCCGGCAGGCGCCGCAGCGCGCCGGGCAGCGCCGCCCGCGCCACCGGGTCGCGCACCGCGTCGCGCAGCAATCGGACCGACTCCGCGGCGGCCGTCCGAAGTGGACGGCGCAACCAGCTGATCAGCACCCCGTTCCGCCGCTCGGTGGCGTCCCGCCGGTGCGAGCTCTGCCGGTGCGGCGACGGGTGGTGGTGGGCCACGACCGACGCCACGAACGCCAGGTCCCAGCCCGCGGCGGCCAGGTCGTAGGACAGCAGCTTCTCCTCGCCGACGAAGAACAGCAGCGGGCTGAACCCGCCCACCGCCGCGAACGCCTCCCGGCGCACCACCGCCGAGCAGGCCGTGAACCCGAGCAGCGCCGGGCCGGGCACCGGGTGCGAGCCGCGCAGCGGGCTGCGCGCCATCTCGGCGACCACCGGGTCCGGCCGCTCTTCCGGGCCCACCAGGGTCGTGGCCGCCACCAGCGCCAGGTGCGGGTGCGCGTCGAGCACGTCCTCGGCGGCGGCCAGCGCGCCCGGCGCCCACCACGAGTCGTCGTCGCTGAACGCCACGTACGTCGTGCCCGCGTGCCGCACGCCGAAGTTCCGCGCCACCGCGCCCAGGTTGCGCGGCGAGGTCAGCACCCGGACGTCCGGGAATTCGCGGTGCACCGCGGGGGCCAGCGGCACCGCGGATCCGTTGTCCACCACGACGACCGGGGTGCGCGGGTGGGACCGCGCGTGCGCGCCGAGCGTGCGCAGCAGTTCCCGCTCCCGGTCCCGGGTGGCGATCACGATCGTCGTGTCCGTCGCGGTGCTCATCGGAGCGTTCTCCGCCGCCGCGGCGGTGCGAGGGGAGCGGCACCGCGGCGCAACGCGGCGGTGGCGGCCCCGGCCAGCCCGGCCATCCGGTGCTCGTCGATCCGGTCGAACGCGTACGAGCGGTCGCCGTAGAGGTCGAGCGTGGCGACCACCTCGTCGTCGAGCAGCAGCGGCGCGCACAGAAAGCTGTGCACGTGCAGGGTGCGCGCGCACAGCGCGAAATCCGGCCAGTGCGTGCGGATCTCGGTGGTGTTGGCGCGGGCGGTGCAGCCCCGCGCCGCCTCGACGCACGGCCCGCTGCCGAGCAGGAACTGCACCAGGTCCAGCTGGCGCGCCCGCCGATCGGTGCAGCACCGCAGGTCCGGCTCCCCGCCGGTCACGACCACGACCCCGGCGCTGGCCGCCTCGGGCGCGGCGGCGCGCAGCAGCGCCGAGCAGTCGACGACGGCCGCCACCGCTCAGCGCCCGGCGCTCGGCGCGGGCACCGCCGGGGCGGCGGCCCGCAGCTCGTCCAGCACGGCGGCGATCCCCGCGCGCCGAACCCCGGTGGCGAGTTCGCCCGCGCGTCGCGCACCGTCCGCGGAGGTGCACCACGCCCACCGCGCGTCGAGCACGCCACCGTCGGCGAGCACCTCCTCGGCAACGGCCACCGCGGGCCATCCCCAGGCGGCCGCCTGCGCCGCCACCTTCCCGCCGCCGCGCACCGGATCGACCGCCAGCGCGGGCACCCCGGCGCCGAGCGCGAACACCAGGCCGTGCAACCGGGTCGTGACCACCACGTCGGTGCGCGCCACGAGCGCCGCGAACCGCTCCGGAGTGCCACAGTGGCGCCACGAACCCGGATCCAGCCGGGTGTCCAGCTCGACCGGCGCGCACGCGACCCCGGCCAGCCAGGACCGCAGCACCCGGTGCACGTCCTCGTGCCGACCGCGCCCGCCGTACTCCGGCTGGCCACCGGCGAGCACGATCCCCGCCACCGGGACCTCGGCGGGCCCCACCTCCGCGGCCAGGTCGACCACGGGCAGGCTGCCGGGCGCGTCGCGCGGGAGCACCCGGTGGAAGCCGGTCACGGCCGGGTCCGACCAGTCGAGCACGGACGCGCCCACCGCGATGCGCCGGGCGCGCGGGAACAGCCGGTGTACCTCGCGCACCTGCGCGCCGTGCAGCGGTCCGCACGCGAACACCACGACGTCGTAGTCGCGCCGCGCCGCCTCCGCCACGGTCAGCTCCCCGGGCCGGAAACCGGGGCTCCAGGCGACGTCGCAGCGGAACCCGGCCGAGGCGGCGGCACCGGCCACCGCCTCGGCGGCGGCGACATCACCCGCCGTCGCCTCCCCGTGCAGGAAGCTCGCCCAGCCGAGGACCAGGACCCGCATGCGCACTCCCTCCGGTTCGACCCCCACGTGGGCCTACCCGGTCGCGGGCGGCGCTACCCCCGGGTTTCGTCGCGGCGCGCGCGGGGGTACTCGGCTCATCGGGTCGGGGCTCATCGGGTCGGGCTCACTGGGCTGGGGGCTCACCGGGTCGAGGACTCATCGGGCTCGGTGCGCACCGGCTCGGCGCGCACCGGGCCGGGAGCGAACCGGACCGGGATCGACCGGCCCGGGGAGGAGGAACCGTTGTCCCACAGGCACTTCCGCCGCGCGGTGGTCACCGGCGGCGCGGGATTCCTCGGCGCGCACCTGTGCCGATCACTGGTCGAGACCGGCACCGACGTGCTCTGCGTGGACGACTTCAGCACCGGCGACCCGCGCAACGTCGCCGACCTCGCCGGGTCCGACCGCTTCCGGGCGGTGCGCCACGACGTCACCGAGCCGTGGGAGGTCCCCGGCCCGGTGGACCTGGTGGCGCACCTGGCCTCGCTCGCCTCACCCGAGCACTACCAGCGCCTGCCGGTCGAGACCATCCTCGTCGGCGGCAGCGGATGCCGGAACGCGCTGGAACTGGCGGCGGCGAAGGGAGCGCGCTTCGTGCTCACCTCCACCAGCGAGGTCTACGGCGACCCGCGCGAGCACCCGCAGCGGGAGAGCTACTGGGGCAACGTCAACCCGATCGGCCCGCGCGCGGTGTACGACGAGGGCAAGCGCTACGCCGAGGCGTTGACGCTCGCGTTCGCGCGGCAGCGCGGCGTGGACGCCGGGATCGTGCGCCTGTTCAACACCTACGGGCCGGGCATGGCCGAGGACGACGGGCGCATGGTGCCGTCGTTCATCCGCAGCGCCCTGCGCGGCGATCCGCTGGTGGTCCTCGGTTCCGGCGAGCAGACCCGATCTCTGTGCTGGGTCGGCGACACCGTGCGCGGCATCCTCGACCTCGCGCGCCACGGCGGCACCGGCCCGATCAACATCGGCAACCCGGACGAGCGGACCGTTCTCGACGTCGCCGAGCTCGTCCGCGAGCTCACCGGAACCCGCTCGGCGATCGAGCACCGCAGCGCCGCCACCGACGACCCGGCACGCCGCTGCCCGGACATCGCACTGGCCGCGACGCTGCTGGGCTGGGCCCCCCGCGTCGAGCTGCGCACCGGTCTGCGGTGGGCCGTCGACGGGCTCGCCGCGGAGTGGGGGCTACCGCTGCCCGCCGCCGGACGCAGCGCGGTCCGCCGGTGACGCGGCCGTCGACCGGACCGCCCGGCGACCGGGTGCGGCCGGCCGGTTTTGCCGCGGCTCGGCCGGGAAACCCCGCGCGGCGGACGGTTCCACGACCACGACCGGAGGAAGTTCGGCGATGGTGAGCTGGCAGAGCAGGCTGACGATCGGCAAGTACCGGCTGACCCGGCGCAAGCGCGTGTTCGCCGACCCGGCACTGCTGCGCCACAGCGCCGAGAGCCACGAATCCGAGCACGCGCAGCTGCCGGCGTCGTTCCGCGACCGGTTCGAGGTCACCGAGCTCGACGTGGACGGCCACTCCTGCTACACGATCGCGCCGCTGGAACCCCGCAGCCCGCGGCACGTGCTGTACCTGCACGGCGGCGCCTACGTGCACCAGATCGAGGGCGCCCACTGGGATTTCATCGATCGCCTGATCGCCCGCACCGGCGCGACGGTGTCGGTGCCGATCTACCCGCTCGCACCGGCGCACCGGTACTCGGAGACCTTGCCGATGGTGTGGTCGTCGTTCCAGCGCACCGCCGCCACCGCCGCGCCGGAGGACCAGGTGGTGATGGGCGATTCGGCCGGCGGCGCGCTGAGCCTGCACCTCGCGCAGCGCTGCGCCGAGCTCGGTCTCCCCCAACCCGGTCGCCTCGTGCTCATCTCGCCGTGGCTGGACATCGCGGTGAGTCACCCGTCGATGCCCGCGCTCGACCGACAGGACCCGTACCTGGCCATCGCCGGGCTGCGCGAGGCCGGGCTGCTCTACGCGGGAGATCTCGACCCGCACGACCCGCGGGTGAGCCCGCTGTACGGGCGGCTCGGCGGCCTGGCGCCGATGCGGGTGCTCAGCGGCACCCGGGACGTGCTGCTGTCCGACGCGCGGCGGCTGGAGGCCCTCGCCCGCGCGAACGGTGCCGCGATCGACTACGAGGAGTACGAGGGCATGTTCCACGGCTGGATCCTGCAACGGTTTCCGGAGGCGCGGCACGCCCTCGACCGGACCGTGGACTTCCTGCGCGACGGGGCGGCGAACTCCCGCTGATCCCGGCCCCGCGCCTGGTCGGGACGCGACGCCGCGGATCCGGAACGCGGCATTTCCGCTCTGTGCGGGGAAAAATGGCGGTGCCGGGCCGGAGGCCGCGGTTTGGGAGAGCCGCTTCGTTGGGTAGCGATGTGGTGCGGGTCCTTCGACTTCCGGAGGAACGCGGCAGGAATCCTTCCGAAGTCCCGGAGGTCCGATCGTGCGCGTCCTCGGCATCAACGCGGTCTTCCACGACCCGTCCGCCGCGCTCGTGGTGGACGGGGAAGTCGTCGCGGCGGCGGAGGAGGAGCGCTTCTCCCGCCGCAAGCACGGGAAGGAACCGGTGCCGTTCGCGGCCTGGGAACAACCGGTGCGGGCCGCCGCCTGGTGCCTGCGGGACGCGGGCCTCGAACCCGGTGAGCTCGACGCGGTCGCGTGCTCCTACGACCCGTCGCTGGTCGACCGGGACGCGCCGGACATCTACCCGGCCTGGGAGCGGCTGCGCACGACCTACGCCGAGCACGCGCCCCGGTTCCTCGCGACGGCGCTGCCCGGGTTGCCGCCCGAGCGGGTGCGGTTCGTGCCGCACCACGTGGCGCACGCCGCGTCCGCCGGACTCGCCGCGCCGTGGCCGGACTGCGCGGTGCTCACCGTCGACGGCAGGGGCGAGAGCACGTCGATGCTCGCCGGGCACTACCGCGGCGGTCGGCTGGAAGTGCTGGCGCAGCAACGACTTCCGCACTCGCTCGGCCTGATGTACGAGGACCTGACCGAACACCTCGGGTTCCGCCGCTCCAGCGACGAGTACAAGGTGATGGCGCTGGCCGCCTACGCCGAACCCGAGTTCCTCCCCGAACTCACCGAGCGGATCCGTTGCGGCGGCGGAGGTTTCGAGGTCGACCCCGTCGACTGGAACCGCTGGGCGCCGCGCCGCGCACCGGGGGCCGAACTGTCCGAAGTGCACGCGAAGCTCGCCGCCAGCGCGCAGGCCCGCGTCGAGGAAGTGCTGCTGGACCTGGCGAACTGGCTGGGGGAGCGCACCGGTGCCGACGCCCTCGCGCTCGCCGGTGGGGTGGCGCTGAACTGCGTGGCGAACACCCGGATCGCCGCCGACGGACCGTTCGAGCACGTGTGGGTGCAGCCCGCCGCCGGGGACGCGGGCACCGCGCTCGGCGCCGCGCTGCACGTCGCCGCCGAACGCGGACCGGTCGCGCCGATGGCCGGCGCCGACCTCGGCCGCGGCTTCACCGACGCCGAACTGCAGGCCTGCCTGGAGGCGGCGCGGCTGCCGTACGAGAAGCCCGACGACGTCGGGGCCGAAGTCGCCGCCGCGTTGGCGCGCAACGAGGTCGTCGCCTGGTTCCAGGGGCGGTCGGAGTTCGGACCGCGCGCGCTGGGTCACCGCTCGCTGCTGGCGCACCCGGGCCACGCGGACAACCTCGAACGGCTCAACGAGATCAAGGGGCGCGAGCAGTTCCGGCCGGTCGCCCCGATGGTCCGGGCCGAACGGGCCGGGGAGCTGTTCGCCCGCGGGCCGATCCCCAGTCCGCACATGCTGTTCGTGCACGACGTCGTCGAGCGCTGGCGGGACCGCATCCCGGCCGTGGTGCACGTGGACGGCACCGCGCGGATCCAGACCGTCGACGGCGACCGGGAACCGCTGCTCGCGCGGATGCTGAGCGCGTTCGAGGCCGAGACCGGGCTGCCGGTGGTGGTCAACACCAGCTTCAACACGGCGGGCCGCCCGATGGTGGACGGCCCGGTGGACGCGCTGGAGTGCTTCGGTTCCTCGCCGATCGACGTGCTCGCGCTCGGCCCGTTCGTGGTGCACCGCGGGAGGTGGGCGCGATGAGCGAGGCGGTGTACTCCGTGGTCGTCCCCACCGTGGGGCGGCCGAGCCTGCGCACCCTGCTGCACGCGTTGGAAGCCGCCGACGGCGTCCCACCGCGGGAGATCGTCGTCGTCGACGACCGCGCGAACCCCGCGCCACCGCTGGCGCAGGGCGTGGGCGTCACCACGCTGCGGGTCGTCCGCACCGGCGGTCGGGGGCCGGCCGGGGCCCGCAACGCGGGATGGCGGGCGACCGGCACCGAATGGGTGGTGTTCCTGGACGACGACGTCGTGCCGGACGAGGACTGGAAGCGGCGGTTGCAGCACGACCTCGCCGCGCTGCCCCCGGAGGTCGCGGCCTCGCAGGCGCGCATCGAGGTCCCGCTCCCGCGGGACCGGCGGCCGACGGACTGGGAGCGCAACGTCGCGGGGCTCGCCGGGGCGTGGTGGATCACCGCGGACATGGCCTACCGCCGGGACGCGCTGGTGCGGTCCGGCGGGTTCGACGAGGACTTCCTGCGCGCCTACCGGGAGGACGCCGATCTGGCGCTGCGGGTGCGCGCCACCGGCAGGCGGCTGGTCGCCGGGAGCCGCACCACCCGCCACCCGGTCCCGCCCGCCGGGTTCACCGCCAGCGTGCGGGCGCAGCGCGGCAACGCCGACGACGTGCTGATGCGGCGCAAGCACGGGCGCGGCTGGCGCACCAGGATCGGTGAAGGACCCGGCAGGTTGCCCGCGCACCTGCTGACCACGGGCGCCGCGGTGCTGGCGCTGCTCACCGCCAAGCACCCGCTGCCGAGCCGCACCGCCGCCGCCGTCTGGGCGCTGGCGACCGCCGAGTTCGCGCTGCGGCGCATCCTCCCCGGGCCGCGCACCGCGGCGGAGATCACCCGCATGGTGGTGACGAGCGCGCTGATCCCGCCGGTCGCGGTCCGGCACCGCGTCCGCGGCGAGCTGGCGCGGTCGCGGCCCCGGCGGAGCACGCCCGCCGCGGTGCTGTTCGACCGCGACGACACCCTCATCCGGGACGTGCCGTACAACGGTGAACCCGCGCTGGTCGAACCGGTGGCCGGGGCGGAGGCGGCGCTGCGGCGGCTGCGCGAGCGGGGGCTGCGGATCGGCGTGATCAGCAACCAGTCCGGCATCGCCCGGGGCCTGCTGGACGAGGCGCAGGTCGCCGCCGTCAACGACGCGGTGGAGCGGCGCCTCGGCCCGTTCGGCACCTGGCAGGTGTGCCCGCACGACGACGCGGCGCGCTGCACCTGCCGCAAACCGGAGCCGGGCATGGTCGAAGAAGCCGCTGCGGCGATCGACGTGGCGCCCGCGGACTGCGTCGTCGTCGGTGACACGGGAGCCGACGTGGAAGCGGCGCTCGCCGCCGGGGCCCGCGCCATCCTGGTGCCGACCGCGCGCACCCTGCCCGCCGAGATCCGCTCCGCCCACCGGCGCGCCGAGGTCGCCGCCACCCTCGGCGAGGCCGTGGACCGGGTCCTGGGGGCCGCGCGATGAGCGCCCCCGTCCTGCTCGTGCGCTCCGACAACGTCGGCGACGTGCTGCTGGCCGGACCCGCCGTGCGGGCCGTGGCCGCGCACGAACGGGAGGTCGTGCTGCTCGCCGGGCCGCGCGGCCGGGCCGGCGCCGAACTGCTGCCCGGCGTGGACCGGGTGGTCGAGTGGTGCGTCCCGTGGATCGACCCGGAACCCGGCGCGGTCGACCCGGCGCAGGTGCGGCGGTTCGTCGAGCTGATCGGTTCCATCGGTCCGCGCGCCGCGCTCGTGTTCACCTCCTTCCACCAGTCGGCGCTGCCGCTGGCGCTGCTGCTGCGGATGGCGGGCGTCGGCTGGATCGGCGCGATCAGCGAGGACTACCCGGGTTCGCTGCTGGACCTGCGCCACCGCGTCGAGGGCGATCCGCCGGAGTCCGAGCGGGCCCTGTCGCTGGCGCGGGCCGCCGGGTACGCGCCGCCGCCCGGCGACGACGGCGGGCTCGCGGTGCGGCGGCCGCTGCCGGACGTGTCCGGGCTGGTGGGCGAACCGGGCTACGTCGTGCTGCACCCCGGCGCGACCGCGCCCGCGCGGCAGTGGCCCACCGAGCACTGCGCCGCCGCCGTGCGCGCGCTGGCCGCCGCCGGGCACCGGGTCGTGGTGACCGGGGCGCCGCAGGAGAAGGCCCGCACCGCGCTGGTGGCGGGCGAGGACGGGCTGGACCTGGGCGGTCGCACCGACCTCGCCGGGCTGGGCGCGGTGCTGGACGGCGCCGACGTCGTCGTCGCGCCCAACACCGGGCCCGCGCACCTGGCGGCCGCGGTCGGCACCCCGGTGGTGTCCCTGTTCGCGCCCGTGGTGCCCGCCGAGCGCTGGTCGCCGCACGGGGTGCCGGTGGAGCTGCTCGGCGACCAGGGCGCGCCGTGCCGCGGCACCCGGGCCCGGGACTGCCCGGTGCCCGGGCACCCCTGCCTGGCCGGGGTCGGCCCCGACGAGGTGCTGCGGGCCGTGGAGCGGTTGCGGGGGGCGGTGCGGTGCGAATCCTGATCTGGCACGTGCACGGCGCGTGGACCACGTCGTTCGTGCAGGGCGACCACACCTACCTGGTGCCGGTGACGCCGCGGCGGGACGCCGACGGCCGCGGCCGCGCGCGGACCTACCGGTGGCCGGAGCGGGCCGTCGAGGTCGCCCCGGAGCAGCTGCGCACCGCCGAGGTCGACGTGGTGGTGCTGCAACGGCCCCGCGACCTGGAGCTCACCGAGCGGTGGCTCGGGCGCAAGCCCGGCGTGGACGTCCCGGCGGTGTACGTGGAGCACGACACCCCGCGCGGCGCCCCCGTCGACTCCGCGCACCCGGTGGCCGGGCGCGCGGACATCCCGCTCGTGCACGTCACCCACTTCAACTCGGTGTTCTGGGACAACGGCCGCGCACCCACCACCGTCATCGAGCACGGCGTCGTCGACCCCGGACCCCGCTACACCGGCGAGGAACCGCGGGCGGGCGTCGTCGTCAACGACCCGGTGCGGCGGGCCCGGATCACCGGCGCCGACCTGCTGCCGCGGTTCGCGGTGGCCGCACCGCTCGACGTGTTCGGCATGCGCGTCACCGAGCTCCCCGGGCACCTGGGCCTGGACCCGGAGCGCGTGCGCGCGCACGAGGACCCGCCGCAGCGGGAGATGCACCGCGCGCTGGCCCGCCGCCGCCTCTACCTGCACCCGTACCGGTGGACGTCGCTCGGGCTGGCGCTGGTCGAAGCGATGCACCTCGGCATGCCGGTCGTCGCGCTGGCCACCACCGAGGCGGTCGAGGCGGTCCCGGCCGACGCCGGGGTGCTGTCCACCGATCCGGGGGCGCTCGTGGTCGCGGTGCGGGCGTTGCTCGCGGACGCGGACCTGGCGCGCGAGATGGGCGGGGCCGCCCGCCGCGCGGCGCTCCGCCGCTACCCGCTCAGCCGGTTCCTGGCCGACTGGGACGTGCTCCTCAAGGAGGTGACGGCATGAGGTTCGACCTGGTCTCCGAGCACGCGAGCCCGCTGGCCGCGCTCGGCGGCGCCGACGCGGGCGGGCAGAACGTGCAGGTGGCGGCGCTCGCCGCGGAACTGGGGCGCCGCGGCCACGAGGTCGTGGTGCACACCAGGCGGGACTCCCCGGAGCAGCCGCCGAACGTGCGCGCCGCCGCCGGGGTGACCGTCGCGCACGTGGACGCCGGCCCGCCCCGCCCGCTGCCGAAGGACGAACTCCTGCCGCACATGGCCGAGTTCGGCGACCGTCTCGCCGACCGCTGGGCGGTGCGGCCACCGGACCTGGTGCACGCGCACTTCTGGATGAGCGGGGTGGCGGCGCACCGCGGTGCCGCCGGGCTCGACGTCCCGGTGCTGCAGACCTTCCACGCGCTGGGCCGGGTCAAGCGCGCCCACCAGGGTGCCGAGGACACCAGCCCCCCGGAGCGGGAGGCCGTCGAGGCCCGGCTCGCCCGGGACGCGGACCTGGTGCTGGCGACCTGCTCGGACGAGGTCCGCGAGCTGGTGGCGATGGGCGCACCGCGGCACCGCCTGCGGGTGGTGCCCTGCGGCATCGACCTGGACGTGTTCGCCCCCGGCCCGCGGCCGGAGCGCGGCGGGCGCCCCCGCGTCCTCAGCATCGGCCGCCTGGTGGAGCGCAAGGGCGTGGACACCGCGATCCGCGCGCTCGCCGAGATCCCCGACGCCGAGCTCGTCGTCGTCGGCGGGCCGGGCGCCGCCGAGTGGGACGCCGACCCGGAGGTGGCGCGGCTGCGCGACGTCGCCGCGCGGCACGGGGTGCGCGACCGGGTCCGCTTCGCCGGTCAGGTGCCGCACGACGAGACGCCGGACTGGTACCGCTCGGCGGACGTGGTGGTCAGCGTCCCCTGGTACGAGCCGTTCGGGACGGTGCCGCTGGAGGCGATGGCCTGCGGCACGCCGATCGTGGTCACCTCGGTCGGCGGGCACCTGGACACCGTGGTGCAGGACGGCACCGGCCTGTTCGTCCCACCGCGCGACCACCACGGGCTGGCGCGCGAGCTGCGGTCCCTGCTCGCCGACCGGGGTCGCCGGGACCGGCTCGGCGCGGCCGGTGCGGCGCGGGTCCGGGAACGCTACGGCTGGGCGGGCCTCGCCGACGAGGTGGAGACCGCCTATCGGGGGGCGGTGCGCCGCCGGGCGCCGCTGCCCGCGCGGACGGGAGGCGCGCGATGATCGAACGGCACTTCGCGGACCTGGCCGACGCCGCTGCGCGCACCAGCGCCTCGGCGGCCACGATCGAGCAGTGGGGGCGGCGGCTCGCCGACGTCCTCGGCTCCGGCGGCAGGCTGCTCGCCTGCGGGAACGGGGGCAGCGCCGCCGAGGCCCAGCACCTCACCGGCGAGTTCGTGGGCCGGTTCCTGCACGACCGCAGGCCGTACTCGGCGATCTCGCTGCACGCCGAGACCTCCGCGCTCACCGCCGTGCTCAACGACTACGGCGAGCAGGAGATGTTCGCCCGCGGGGTCCGGGCGCACGGCCGCCGCGGTGACGTGCTCATCGCGCTGTCCACCAGCGGCCGCAGCCAGAACGTGCTGGCCGCGGTCAAGAGCGCGCACGAGATCGGCATGACCACCTGGGCGTTGACCGGGCCCGCGCCGAACACGCTCGCCGCGATCTGCGACGGCGCCGTGGCGGTGGAGTCGCCGAGCACCGCCACCGTGCAGGAGCTGCACCTGGCCCTGGTCCACGCGCTGTGCTCGGTGTTCGACGAGGTGACCGGGGTGACCGCGGGAGGAGGGCGTTGACCGTGCGGCGAGGACCTCTGGTGGTGGTCGGCGACGTGCTGCTGGACGTCGACGTGCACGGCAGCGCCCGGCGCACCTGCCCGGACGCGTCCGCGCCGGTCGTCGACGTGGCGAGCCGCGAGCGGCGTCCGGGCGGTGCCGGGCTGGCGGCCTCGATCGCCGCCCGCGCGAACGCGGAGGTCGTGCTGGTCACCGGCGTCGGCGGGCAGGCGGGTGCGGACGTGGTGCGGCTGCTCGGGGACCGGGTGCGGCTGGCCGGTCTGCCGTTCTCCGGGGAGACCCCGGGCAAGACCCGCATCCGCTCCGGCGGGCGGACGTTGCTGCGCGCCGATTCCGGCGACGGGCGGGTCCTGGACGGGCCGCTGGACCCGGAGCTGCCGGGGCTGCTCCGCTCCGCGGGCGCGGTGCTGGTCTCCGACTACGGGCGCGGTGCCACCGCGAACCCGTTCCTGCGGCGGGCGCTGCGGCAGCTGCCCGCGGACGTCCCGCTGGTGTGGGACCCGCACCCGCGCGGTGGCGTGCCGGTCGGCCGCGCCGACCTCGTCGTACCGGACCTGGCCGAGGCCGTCGCGTTCACCGGCGGGTCCGGTGTGGACGATCCCGCGCTGCTCGCCCGCGCCCTGCTGCGGCGGTGGGGGTGCGGCGGGGTCGCGGTCACGCTCGGCGCCGCCGGAGCGGTGGTGGTACCGCAGGCGGTCACCGGCCGGATCCCGGTGCAGCCGGCCCCGCCCGGCGCGGACGCGTGCGGCTCGGGGGACTGCTTCGCGGTGATCACCGCGCTCGCCCTCGCCGACGGGGCCGATCCGGTGGAGGCGGTGACCGAGGGGGTGCGGCGGGCCGGCCGGTTCGTCGCCTCCGGCGGTGCCGCGCAGCTGTCCGAACCGGAACCGCGCCCCGGCAACGGCGGCACCGGCACCGCGTTCGAGGTGGCGGAGCGGGTGCGGCGCGACGGCGGGCGGCTCGTCGTCACCGGCGGCTGCTTCGACCTGCTGCACCCGGGGCACGTGCGGCTGCTGGAACGCGCGCGGGAGCTCGGCGACGCGCTGGTGGTCTGCCTCAACTCGGACGACTCGGTGCGGCGGATCAAAGGGGCGCACCGCCCGCTGGTCGGCCACGCCGACCGCAAACGGCTGCTGGAGGCGCTCGAATCGGTCACCGCGGTCGTCGTGTTCGACGAGAGCTCGCCGTGCGCGCTGCTGGAACGGCTGCGGCCCGACGTGTGGGTCAAGGGCGACGACTACGACGTGGCGACGCTGCCCGAAGCCGAGGTGGTGCACCGCCACGGCGGACGCACGGTCCTGGTGCCGCAGATCGCCGGGTATTCGACGAGCCGGCTGCTGACCTCGCTGCGGTCGGCCGGGTGAACGACGGGAGGAGGATCGATGGAACCGGTGGGGAACGTGCTCATCACCGGTGGGGCGTCCGGCTTGGGCGCCGCCACCGCGCAGGAGGTCCGCGACCAGGGCGGCACGCCGCTCGTGCTCGACCGCGTCGAGCCGGAGCTGGACGTGCCGCACGTCCGGGCCGACCTCGCCGACCGGGCGGCGACCGAACGGGCCGTGCACCGGCTGGTGGAACTCGCCGGGGGCCGCCTGGACGGGGTGTTCACCGCCGCGGGCATCGACTCGTGCGGCGCGCTGGACGCGGTGCCCGCCGCGGAGTGGGAGCGCGTCGTCCAGGTCAACCTGCTGGGCACGGTCGCGGTGGTGCGCTGCGCGCTGCCGCACCTGAAGGAGAGCGCGGGCCGGGTGGTCACCTGCTCGTCGACGCTCGGGCTCAAGGCGGTGCCGGACGCGACGGCGTACTGCGCCTCGAAGTTCGGCGTGCTCGGGTTCTCGCGGGCGTTGGCCGCGGAGACCGCGGGCGCGGTCGGGGTCACCACGCTGGTGCCGGGCGGGATGCACACCTCGTTCTTCGACGGACGCGACGAGCAGTACAAGCCGCCGCCGGACGCGAAGCTCAACCGGCCGGAGGACGTGGCCCGCACCGTGCTGTTCGCGCTGCGCCAACCGGCCGGCTGCGAGGTGCGGGAGCTGGTGGTGTGCCCCTCGGAGGAGGGCTCGTGGCCGTGACGGGGACCGCGCTGGTGCTGCGCGCGCTGGGGCTCGGCGACCTGCTCACCGCCGTCCCCGCGCTGCGCGCGCTGCGCCGGGCCCACCCCGGCCACCACCTGGTGCTGGCGGCACCGCGCTGGCTGGCCGGGCTGGCGCACCGCACCGGAGCCGTCGACGAGGTGCACCCGACCGGTTCCCCGGAGGCGTTCTGCTGGGGCCGGCCGCCGCCGGACCTCGCGGTGAACCTGCACGGCCGCGGGCCGGGGAGCATCGACGCGCTGCTGTCCAGCGGAGCCCGCCGGGTGCTGACCCACCGGCACCGCGCGCACCCGGAACTGGACGGCCCCCGCTGGCTGGACGAGCAGCACGAGGTGCACCGGTGGTGCCGGTTGCTGCGCCACGGCGGTGTGCCCGCCGACCCGGACGACCTGCTGCTGCCGGTCCCCGGCGGGGCGCGGCGCGACGTCGTGCTCGTGCACCCCGGGGCCTCCCACGGCGCCCGCCGCTCGCCGCCGGAGCGGTTCGCGGCGGTCGCGGGCGAGCTGGCCGGACGGGCGCCGGAAGTGCTGATCACCGGCAGCGGGGCGGAGCGGCCGCTGGCGCTGGAGGTCGCCCGCCGCGCCGGGCTCCCGGACTCCGCGGCCGTCGCCGGGCGGACCGACCTGCTCGAACTGGCCGCGCTGGTGGGCCGCGCCCGGCTCGTGGTGTGCGGCGACACCGGGATGGCGCACCTGGCCACCGCGTCCGGCACGCCCTCGGTGGTGCTGTTCGGCCCGGTGCCGCCGCGCCGCTGGGGCCCGCCCGAGCAAGGGCCGCACACGGCGCTGTGGGCCGGGACGACGGGGGACACGTTCGCGGAGCAGCCCGACCCCGGCCTGCTCCGGATCCCGGTGGGCGAGGTGCTGGCGGCCGCGGACGCGCTCCTGGCTCCCGCTCCCGTCGCGGAGGCCGGCCGATGAGCGCCCGCGTCCTGCTGGCGGGCGGCGGCGCGCCGGCCGCAGCCACCGCCGACGCCCTGACCGCCCTCGGCCACCACGTCACCGGCCCGTTCGACGCGGACCCGCCGCCGGACGGACCGGCACCGGACCTCGGAGTGGTGTGCGGCGCACGGGCGGGCGTCGACGTGCTGCGGCGGCGCCTGCCGCGCGGCGCGGTCGTGCTGAACTGCTGCGCCCCGCCGTGGGAATCGACCGCCCGGCTGGCGTCCCGGCTGGGCCGGGCGGACCTGCTCGCCGTGAGCAACCCGCACCGCGCCGACGAATCGGCCGCCGAGTTCCTGCACCCGGAGCTGGTGGTGCTCGGCGCCGCCACCGCGGCCGCGGCCGATGTGGCCGACGAGCTGTACCGGGGCGTGGCCGCGCCGCGGTTGCGCACCGACGCGGCCACCGCGGACCTGCTGCCGCAGGCGGTGGACGGGTACCTCGCGGTCCGGCGAGCCTTCACCGATGAGCTCACCGCGCTCTGCTCGGCGCTCGGTGCCGACATCGGCAGCGTCGCGGAGGCGTTGTCCTACGACGCCCGCACCGGCCGGGCGCCCTTGATGCCCGCGGTGGACGACGGCGCTGCGCTCGCCGAGCGCGCGTACCGCCGCCCGGCGAGCTGAGCGGGGCGGGAACCGTTGCACGGCAAGCGGATCCTCGTCGTCGGCACCGGTTACGTCGGGCTGACCACCGGCGCGTGCCTGGCCTCGCTGGGGCACCGCGTGGTGTGCAGCGACGTGGACGCGGCGAAGGTCGAGCGGTCCTCCCGCGGTGAGATCGACCTGCTCGAACCCGGCCTGGCCGACCTGGTGCGCGACGGGGTCGCCGCGGGCCGGCTGGAGTTCGCCGTCGGCTCGGCGCGCGCGGCCGCCCGATCCGAGGTGGTGTTCCTGTGCGTACCCACCCCGATGGGCGCGGGCGGCGCCGCCGACCTGCGCGCGGTCGAGGCGGTGGTCGCGGAGATCGGCGACCGGGTGCCGCGCGGCGGGCTGCTGGTGGCGAAGTCGACGGTCCCGGTGGGCACCTCGGCGCGGCTGGCCCGGCTGCTCGGCCGGGACGACGTGCGGGTGGTCAGCAACCCCGAGTTCCTCCGCGAGGGGTCCGCGGTGCGCGACTTCCTGCGCCCGGACCGGATCGTGCTCGGCTCCGACGACCCGGCCGCCGTGGAGCGGGTCGCCGCGCTGTACGCGGCGGTGGACGCACCGGTGGTGCGTACCGGCGCGGCGAGCGCGGAACTCGTCAAGTACGCGGCGAACTGCTTCCTGGCGACGAGGCTGTCCTACGTGAACGCGGTCGCGGAGCTGTGCGAGCGCCCCGGCGCGGACATCACCGACCTCACCGCGGCGATGGGACGGGACCACCGCATCGGCCCGGAGTTCCTGCGCCCGGGGCCGGGCTGGGGCGGGTCCTGCCTGCCGAAGGACGCGGCGGCGCTGCTGCGGCTCGCGGAGGCCGCGGGCACCGGTTTTCCCGCGCTGCGCGCGGCGATCGACGCCAACGCGCGGCAGCGGGCGCGCATGGTGCGCAAGGTCGCCGCCGCGTGCGGGTCCGGCTCGGCGCGGTCGCTGCGCGGGGTGCGGCTGGGGCTGCTCGGGCTCACCTTCAAGGCGGGCACGAACGACCTGCGGGACTCGCCGGCCCTGGCGGTGGCGCGGGCGCTGGCCGCCGAGGGCGCCGAACTCGTCGCCTGCGACCCGGCGCTGCGGCCCGGCGCGGCCGAGGTCGGCGCGGACGTGCGGCTGGTCGCCGACCCGTACCGGGCCGCGGCGGGCGCGGCGGGGCTGGTGCTGCTCACCGAATGGCCCGAGTTCCGCTCGCTCGACTGGCGGCGGCTCGCGGCATCGCTGGCGCGCCCGGTGGTCGTCGACACCCGGGACCACCTCGATCCGGCGGTGCTGCGGCGGGCGGGGCTGCGCTGGCGCGGTGTGGGGCGTCCGCCGGTGGATCCGGGCTGAACGCGGGCCGCGCGGGCTGAACGCAGGTGGCCGATCCGGGCTGAGCGCAGGCCGTGCGGCTCCGGGCTGAGCGCGCGCCGCAGTCGAACACGCCCAGTGCTCAATTCTCCCCGCCAGCGTCCCGCTTCACCCTTTCGAGCAGGGAGTTCGGGAGAGCGCGAACACAAATTGTGCCGATCTCGGGAGTCGCCTCGTCACGGTGGAGCGCGGTCCAGGTGCCTGCTCACCCCCGGTGACGTCGAGCCCCTGGCCGGAGTTGACCCCCGATCGGCCCGAGGACTGGATCGTGCGCTCTGCACTGACGACGATGTTCCAAGCGCTGCGCCACCGCAACTACCGCCGCTGGGCGACCGCCGACTTCGTGTCGGTCACCGGTGCGTGGATGCAGAACCTCGGCCTGAACTGGCTGGTGCTGACCAAGACCGGGTCGGCGAGCCTGCTCGGGCTCTCCCTGCTGTTCCAGGCCGTTCCGGCGCTGCTGCTGGGCCCGTGGGCCGGCACCGTCGCCGACCGCTGGCCCGCGCGCCGCGTCCTGGTGGTCACCCAATCGCTGCACGTGCTGCTGGCGCTGGCGCTGGCGGGCGCGGCGATGTGGGACGCGCCGCTGGCGGTGATCTACGGCAGCGCCGTGCTCACCGGGCTGGTCACCGTGTTCGACGGTCCGGCGCTGGGACGGTTCGGTTCCCAGCTGGTGCCGCGCGACACCTTGGGCAACGCGCTCGGCCTCGGCTCGATCCTGAGCTCCGGCGGCCGGATCCTCGGCATGAGCCTGGCGGGCGCGCTGGTCGCGTTCACGGGGGAACCGATGCTGTTCGTGCTCAACGCAGCGAGCTTCGCCGGGGTGATCGCGGTGATCTGCCTCGTGCGCGAGGAGGAGATGTTCTCGCTCGCGGAGAGCCCGCCGGAGCGCAGCGGCGTCAAGGAGGGCGCCCGCTACGTGCTCGGCAGCGGACCGCTGCTGGTGCTGTTCGCGCTGACCTTCGTGCTCTCCAGCCTGGGCCGGAACTACCAGGTCACGATGGCGGCGATGAGCGAAGGACCGCTCGGCGCCGGGCCCGTCGGCTACAGCGTGCTGTCCGTGGTGTTCGCGGTGGGCACGGTCATCGGCGGTTTCCTGGCCGCCTCCCGGCAGGAGCTGACGTTGCGGCTGCTGCTGGTCATGGCGGTGGCGACGAGCGTGCTGCAGGCGGTGGCGGGTTCCGCGTCGAACCTGGTGGTGTTCGCGCTGGTGCTGCTGCCGATCGCTGCGGGCGCGGTGGTGATCGACACCGCGGCCAGCACCCGCATGCAGCTGGACTCCGCGGAGGAGATGCGCGGTCGCGTCCTCGCCGCCAAGGGCATGGTGACCGCGGCCTCCGGCGCCGTCGGTGGCCCGGTGCTGGGCTGGCTGTCCGAGCACGCCGGGCCCGGGCGGGCGCTGGAGGTCGCCGGGCTGGCGACCGTCGCGGCCACCGCCCTGGCCTGGTCCCGGTTCGCGAAGATGCGCGAGCGCCGCGAGCTGCCCGCCCACGTCAAGTGGGTGCGGCTGGCGGACGTGCGCACCCCCGAACCGGCGGCGGGCACCGGTCCGCCCCGCGGACCGCGGAACCCGCGGCCGGTGCACCGGCGCAGCGCGGGTGGCCTACGGGCGGGCGGCCGACGGGCGCGGACCGGCTCCGCGGAACCGGAGGTCCCGGCGGCCGCCGAGCGCTGAGGCTCACCACAGCAGCAGGTCCAGCGCCCTGGTCACGAAGAATCCCGCCAAGAGCAGCACCACCAGCAGGATGACGGCCCACCACACCCACTTCGCGGGCCGGGCCGTCGCCTTCTCGGTGTGCGCGAGCCCGCGGGTGGCCTCCCCGGATTCCGGCGGCGTCTCCCCGGCGGGCACGCCGCCGCCCGGTTCCAGACCGGGCGTGCGGTCCGGGTCGGGATCCGGCGGTGGGGTGGTCTCGTCGTGCGGCATCCTCTCCGGCTAGCCGCGCGGCGCGGACGCGAAACGGTGCGCGGTCAACCCGGCCGGACGGTGCGCTTGTCGCGGACCCGCCCGCGCAGGTCGTGGATGACGACTTCGCCGCCCTCGTAGCGCAGTTCCAGGCAGGCGTCCTCGACCGCGTCGGCCTGGCACGGAACGTGGCGTTCGGCGGCGCCGCCTCCGACGACCTTCCAGCCGTCGCGTTCGGCGGGGACGACGTGCAGCACGCTCATGTGATCCTCTCGTCGTGGTCGCCCCCGAGGCCTAGCCGCCCGCACCGGACGCCAAACCCCCGATCACTGGCGCGACCCCACCCCGGTCGCGAGCTCCCGCCACCGGCCGCCCGGGGCGCGGGCGGCCAGTTGCGGAGTCGCCGTGCCGGTGCCGCGCCGCAGGCCGTCCAGCATCTCCAGCACCGCTTCGAGACCGGAGCGGGACGGACACCACCCCAACTCCTCCCGGGCGCGGGAGACGTCCATCAGCGGCAGCCGCAGCACCGCGTCGAACAGGTCCGGTGAGGCGGGGACCAGGTGCAGCCGCCAGGCCGCGGCGAGCGCCGCCCGCACCGCTCGCGCCGGGATCCGCACCGGGCGCGTGCCGAAGTGCTCCGCCAGCAGCCGCGGGTCCACCACCGGGTCGGCCGCGACGTTGAACGCGCCGCGGACCGGGTTCCGCACCGCCGCGCGGAACGCCTCGGCGAGGTCCGCGCTGTGCACCGCCTGGAAGCGGAGGCCCGGGACGTCCGGGAAGGCGGGGAACGCGGCGGGGCGGACCAGCCGGCCCGGCACCAGCGGGCCGCCGAACAACCGCCGCTGCTCGGCCGCGGCCCCCGCCTTGAACACGAAACCGGGCCGGAACCGCACGATCCGGGTGTCGCCGCCGCGGTGCTCGAACGCGTCCAGGCAGCGCTCCAGGTACGCCTTCTCCCTGGTGTAGGCCGCACCCGGCCAGCCGTCGGTGGGCCAGTCCTCGTCGACGGTGCGGCCCGGACCGGGGGAGTAGGCGCCCACCGAAGAGGCGTACAGCAGCGCGGGCACCCGCACCGCCGCGACGGCCTCGAACAACCGCAACCGGCCCAGCACGTTGTTGCGCCACGTCGTGACCGGGTCGTGCGTCGGCTGGAAGATCCACGCCAGGTCGATCACCGCATCGGCGTGGCGCACCCGGCGAGCCAGGTCGTCGCGGGTGATGTCGCACCGCGCGAAGTCCACCCCCGGCAGCCCCCGCGCGGGGACGCGGCGCGCGAGCCCGGTGATCCGGCCGACGCCCGGGTCGGCGGCGAGGGCCGCGACGACGCTCGTGCCGATGTTGCCGGTGGCGCCGACGACGACCACGTGCGGGCCGTCGCGGCGGGGTGACGTGGTCATCGCGGTCTCCACGGTCGTCGATTCCGGTCCCGTCCCGCGTACCCGGCCCCCGCCGGGCACATGCGCCGCGGTTTGCGACGGTGGTCCGCGGGGCAAGCCGGGAGCAGGACGCGGCCGCGGCGAGACGGGAGGCCGGCCATGGACGCCGATCCGACCGGCGGGCAGGACTGCACGATCACCTTCGTGGGCACGGCGACGGTGCTGCTGCGCCTCGGCGAGTTCGCCTTGCTCAGCGACCCGAACTTCGTGCGCCGGGGGCAGTGGGTGCACATCGGGCACGGGCTGCTCACGCGGCGGCGCACCGAACCGGCGATGACGATCGACGAACTGCCCCCGCTGGACGGGCTCGTGCTGTCCCACCTGCACGGCGACCACTTCGACCGGGTCGCCGCGCGCGAGCTGCCCCGCGACCTGCCGATCTTCACCACCCACCACGCGGCGCGACGGCTCGGCCGGACCGGGTTCACCGAACCGGTGCCGCTGCCGCGCTGGGGGCGGGAGACGATGACCAAGGGCGGTGCGCGGCTGACCATCACCTCCCTGCCCGGCAAGCACGCGCGGGGCGTGCTGAGCGCCGTGGTGCCCCCGGTGATGGGCACCCTGGTGGACTACGAGCCGCCGGTGGGGCGCGGGCTCCGGCTCTACCTGACCGGCGACACCCTCGTGCACGACGACCTCGCCGCGATCGGGGAGCGGTTCCCCGGGATCGACGTGGCGCTGGTGCACCTCGGCGGAACCCGGGTGCTCGGGCAGCTGCTCACCATGGACGGGCCGGAAGGGGCCGATCTGCTGGAGCTGCTGCGCCCGAGCAAGGCCGTTCCCATCCACTACGACGACTACGGGCTGTTCAAGTCGCCGCTGTCGGAGTTCGAGCGCGAGGTCCGCCGCCGCGGCATCGCCGGCGTCGAGCACGTGGTGCGCGGGGACTCGCTCGCCCTGTTCGCCCCGGGCGAGGAACCGGGCCCCACCGCCGATCCGGCGCGGGTGACCGTGCGGCGGCGCGCACCGCTCGGCGGGCGGTGACGGGGCGGGACGCGTTCGAGGTGTGTCGATCCCGCGGCCGCGGGTACGCGTGGGACGGCCCGCGGCGACGACAGGGGGCGCAGCCGGATGAACGAACCTCGAACCTCGATCCCCGGCGTGACGATGGGCGTGGAGGAGGAGTTCCTGCTGCTCGACGCCCGTTCGGCGCGCCCGGTCCCGCGCGCGGGCGACGTGCTCGCGGACGCGGGCGCGCTGCCGGGCCGCGCCGAGGGCGCCACGTTCCAGCCGGAACTGCACCGCAGCCAGGTGGAGGCCGCGACCGGCCGGTGCACGACCGCGGACGCGCTGCGCGCCCAGCTGGTGGACGACCGCCGCCGCCTGGCCACCGCGGCGGCCGGGCGGGACGCGATGCTGGTGTCCGCCGGTACGCCGGTGCTGGACGGCCCGCCGCCCGGGATCACCGATGAGGCCCGCTTCGCCCGCATCGCGGACGCCTACGCGAGCGTGATGACCGAGTACCAGGCGTGCGGGTGCCACGTGCACGTGGCGGTTCCGGACGAGGAGGCGGCGGTCGGGGTGGTGAACCACCTGCGGCCGTGGCTGCCGACCTTGCTGGCGCTGACGGTGAACTCGCCGTTCCACCGGGGCCGGGACACCGGCTGCGCGAGCTGGCGGATGGTGCAGCAGCTGGGCTTCCCCGGTTCGGGCGTCCCACCGCGGTTCGACTCCCCCGCGGCCCACCGCGACGAGGTCGCGCGGCTGGTGGACTGCGGGAGCCTGGTGGATCCGGAGATGTCCTTCTGGCTGGCCCGCCCGTCACCCCGGTTGCCGACCGTGGAGCTGCGGGTCGCCGACGCGCTGACCACCGCCGAGGAGGCCGTGTTCCACGCGGTGCTGGCTCGGGCGGCGGTGCGGACCGCGCTGCTGGCGGTGACGGCGGGCGTGCGGCCACCCGCGGTCCGGGACCAGGTCGCGGCGGCCGCGGTGTGGGCGGCGGCGCGGCACGGCATCGGCGGTTCGCTCGTTGACCCGGTCCGCGAGGCCCGCGCGCCCGCCGCCGTCCTGCTGCGGCGGTTGCTGGAGTGGATCGAGCCCGCGCTGCGCGCCGCGGGGGACGCCGCGGTCGTGCACGAGGGGATCGCGAACCTGGTGCGCCGGGGCGCGGGCGCCGACCGGCAGCGCCGCGCCGCGGTCGGGGGACCCCGCGCCGTGGCGTTCGCGCTGGCGCGCCGCACCGCTGAACCGAGCGCCGAGCACGTCCGAGAGGAGAGCAGATGAGCGCCCCCGCCACCGGCACCACCTCGGCCCGCCTGCCGAGCCCGCGCGGGCCGCTGTCCGAGGCGGTCATCGCCGCCCTCGGGTCCGCGCCGCCCGCTCCGCCGCTGCCCGAGCCGGACGGCGCCGACCCGTTCGGCGAGGACGTGGCGCTCGCGCTGCACACCTGCTACGAGCTGCACTACCGCGGTTTCCGCGGCGTGGCACCGGACTGGGAGTGGAACGCCGGGTTGCTGCACTGGCGCGCGAGCCTGGAACACCTGTTCCACGACGCGCTGCGCGCGCACGTCGCGGGCGGGGACGACGTGGCGGGCGAGCTCGACGGGCTGCTGACCGAGGTGGTGCCCGGGGACGGCGTCTCGCACCACCTCCGCGACCACGGGACGTGGGAGCAGATGCGCGAGTACTTCGCGCACCGGTCGATCTACCACCTGAAGGAGGCCGACCCGCACGCCTGGGTCATCCCGCGCCTGCAGGGCCGGGCGAAGGCGGCGCTGGTCGCCGTCGAGTTCGACGAGTTCGGCGGCGGGCGCGGCGAGGACGTGCACGCGCAGCTGTTCGCCGACCTGCTGGACGCGGCCGAGATGGATTCCGGCTACCTGCGGTACCTGGACGTGGTGCCCGCGCCGCAGCTCGCGATCGTGAACCTGATGTCGATGCTCGGCCTGCACCGCTCGTCGCGGGGGGCGCTCGTCGGCCACTTCGCGGCCGCGGAGATCAGCACCGCGCCGAGCGCGCAGCGGCTGGCGACCGCGCTGGAGCGGCTGGACGCACCGGCGCCCTGCCTGCGGTTCTTCACCGAGCACATCGAGGCCGACGCCGTGCACGAGCAGATCATGCGCCACGACGTGGTCGGGGACCTGCTCGACCGGGAACCGGAGCTGGCAGGCGACGTCGTCTTCGGCGTCCAGGCGACGGAGTTCCTGGAAGGCGCACTCGCCGAGCGGCTGCTCGGGTCGTGGCGCGCGGAGGTGAGCTCGTTGCGGCGACCGCTGGATCAGCCGACGGTCCGGTGACCGCTGAGCCGGCGGGCGTCCGGTGACCGCTGGAGCAGCGGCAGTCCGGCGTCCGCTGAACCAGCGGCGGCCCGGCGAGCGCTGGATCAGCCCGCGGCCCGGTGGCCGCTGGGCCAGCCAGTTTCCCGGTGATCACTGGGCCGGCCGACGTCCCCGCGGATGCCGGACTAACCGGCGTCCCGCCGGGTGCGGCGCCGGTGGCTGGTGTCGCACAGCGGGAACCGGCGGCTGCGCCGGCAGGCGCACACGGCCACTACGAACCGGTCGCAGCGCACGGTGGTGCCGTCGGGCGCGACCAGCTCCACCGGCCCGTCGACGAGCACCGGGCCGTCCGGTACGACGCGCACCCGGCGCGCCGGGTCACGTCCGGGCACCGCGGATCACCACCAGTTCTTCGCAGCGCTGCCCGGGTTCGATCAGCCCGCGCTCGGCCAGGAAACCGGCACGGCGCCGCAGCACCGGGCCGAACGGCTGGGTGCGGCGCGCCGGGATCGACACGTCCAGCCCGGCGGTGCCGAGCCGCCGCACCGTTTCGTCCACATCGGACACCGAGGACTGCACGAGCAGCAGCACCCCGGCGGGCCGCAGCATCCCGGGCACCGCGGCGCACAGCGCGTCCAGCACCGCCCGCCCGTCGGGGCCGGCGTCCCAGGCCCGCGCGGCGCGGTGCCGCGGCGGACGTTCCCGCGCCGAGGGCACGTACGGCGGGTTGGACAGCACCAGGTCGAACCGCTCGTGCGCCGAGAGTTCCAGCGAGCGCACCCGCCGGGCCCGCACCGGCAACCGGTGCAGGCGCGCGTGCGCGCGGGCGGTGAGCACCGCCCGCGCGGACACGTCGATCGCGGTGACGTCCTCGGCACCGGCGCGCGCCGCCGCCAGGGCGAGCGCCCCGGTGCCGGTCCCGACGTCGAGCACCCGGGTTCCGGCGTCCACCGCCTCCTGCCGCAGCGCCCGTTCCAGCAGCCGCGTGTCGCCCTGCGGCCGGTAGACGCCCGGTGCGCTGAGCCAGCGTGGGGCGGCGGTGGTCCCGGGTGCGGTGCGCGTCATCGCGCCCGGCCGCCGCGGCCGCCCATCAGGGTCGTGCCCAGCGCCCCGGCCCCGGCGAGGATCAGCAGCGCACCGGCGATGACGTTGCTCCACACCATGCCCGCCGAGGGCGTGGCGGTCGGAACGATCCAGGTGGACACGATCAGCCAGGCGCCCAGCGGCACCAGCACCCAGCTCAGCCCGCCGCCGCGCTCGAACAAGCCGGTGAGCCCGAGTCCGATGGCGACCGCGACCAGACCGATGATCAGGTTGTGCGTGCGCATGCCCGGTTGGGCCAGGTCGAAGCCGAGGACCCAGGGGGAGATCGCCGCCCACAGCCCGGCCAGCGCGACCACGCCGTCGGCGACGACGGTCTGCGGCGAGCCGAGAGCGCCGCCGTACTGCTGCTGCAACGACACCACGTCGGGGTGATCGCGCATCGATGCTTCGCGCGACGTCCGCTCGGTCATGATGGACCCCTTTCGCGAGGAGTTTCCTTCGCCTTCCAGGGGTCGCCGCCGGGCGGGCCGGGGAAACGTGCCTCCGCGGATCCGCGCACCGCCGATCTCCGGAACGGGTCCCCGGCGGGCCCGGCGTGCCGCGATCAGGCGCCGGGGGAGATGACCTCCAGCGCGAGGGCGCGCCCGGCGACGAGGTGCCGGATCCCCTCGGCGGCGGCCGACGCGACCTGCTCCGGACCGGCCTGCTCCGGGCCGAGCAGCGCGGTGACGGCCGCGGCGAGCACCCGTTCGGGGTCGTCGACCGGCAGCCGCGGCGGGCGAACGGCCGCGGCGGCGAACCCGGTGGTCAGCGCGTGCAGCGCCAACGCCTGCTCGGCCAGCGGCCAGTCGGTGCGCGCGAGCCCGTGGTCCCGCCAGATCGGCAGCACGTCGGCCATCACCGCGTCCGGCCCCAGCGCGGCGAGCAGCTCCGCCGACCGGGGATCGTCGGCCAGCACGCCGAGCAGGTGGTCGTCCCCGCTGCGCAGTCCGCTGACGAACCGGCGTTCGGTGGCGGTGCGCAGCATCCGCGGGCACAGCCGGGACGGCCGTGCCAGGTCCGGGTCGGCGGTGACCGCGGCGATCGCTTCGTCGGCCATCGCGAGGAAGTCCCGGCACACCAGGCCGAGCAGCAGGTCCTCCTTCGTCTTCCAGTACAGGTAGACGGTTCCCTTGCCGATGTGGGCCCGCTTGGCGACCTCGGCGATCGTGACGCCCTTGCTCCCGCGGTCGAGCAGCAGCTCGCCTGCGGCGGCGAGGATGCGCGCCGCTTTCGGCGAAGCGTGCTCGGGCAGGTCAGCCAACGGGTGCCTCCTGTTCCGGTGCGGGTTCCCCCAGGACGTCGCCCACGATATCGACGCTCGCTCCCGTGACCGCGTCGTCCTGGCGCATCAGCCGTTGCACCAGGCGCTTGCCCGGCCGGGTCTTCGCCAGCTTCGGCATCGCCCGGCGCAGCAGGATCTGGCGCCGGGAGTCCGCGACGAAGATCTTGCGCTGCTCGAAGGCGTTGCGCTGGAACCGCTCGATGTGCGGGCGGAGCATCGTCTCCCACTCGCCCAGGGCCCGTTCGACGTCGTCCGGGTGCCGTTCGAGCACGGCGCCGAGCAGGTCCGCGCCGGTGAACCCGGCCGAGACGCCCATCCCGGCGTAGAGCGTGACGCACCAGGCCGAGTCGCCGACGAGGACGACCCGGCCGCGGTGCCAGGTGTCGAGCCGCACCTGCTCGACCGAGTCGAACAGCAGCCGGTCCGAGGATTCGGCCGTGGCCACCACGTCGCCGAGGGTGCCGCCGAGCGGCCGGGGTCTGAAGGCGGCCCGGATGCTCTCGCCGGGCGGCCGGGCGAACTCGGCGTCGACGTCGTCGGTGCGGTAGGTCAGCAGGACGGTGGGGTCGTGGTCGGTGAACGCGAAGACCCACATCGAGCGGTCCGGTTCGAGCAGCGTGGCGCCTTGGCCGGGCAGGAGTCCCGGGGGCGTGCCCGGGTATTCGCACGCGGCGATCATGTAGTCCAGCCGGTGCAGGTGCTCCTCGTGCGGGCCGAAGACGAGGGAGCGCACGGTGGAGCGCAGCCCGTCCGCGCCGACGACCAGGTCGTAGCGCTCGGTGGTCGTGGTGTCCGTCGCGGTGTCGAGCAGGGTCACGTCCACTCCGCCCGGCTCCTGCTCGATCGCGGTCGGCACCGTCGAGTACCGGACTTCCGCGTCCGCGGGCAGCGCCGAGAACGCGGCCCGCTCCGCGTCGCCGCGCAGCATGACCCACGGCTTGCCGGGGATGTCGGCGAACGAGGTGCCGGGCCGGCGCCGACCCTTCCGATCGAGGTCGAGGTGCTGCGCGGTGCCGGACCGGTCGTGCATCGCGTCGAGGATCCCGAGCCGCCGCGCGGCGTGCCTGCCCGCGCCGAACAACGCGACGAAGTAGCCGCCGGAGCGGCGCGCGGGCGCCCGTTCGACGAGCACCGGTGTCCAGCCCGCCCGGTGCAGCCGCGCCGCCGTGGCGAGTCCGCTGATGCCCGCTCCGATCACGAGCGCGCGGCCCGCGGTGGTGTCGTTGCCCATGCCTCAGACCATACTGACCAAAATGTTCATTCGGTCAGTCAGTGATGTGGGTCTCACCATCACGTGTGCGCGGAGCCCGCGTCCGGGTATGGCCGGTGAACGCGTGCTCGTCGATCGCGCCGTCGGGAGGAGGCGGAGGGTGACGTCCCAGGAGCCCGGACCTGGAGGTGCCGCAGGCGGGCCGGAACTGCTCCGGCGCTGGCTGCGCTCGCTCTCCGAGCACGTCCGGGACCACGCCGACACCTGGCTGCTGCTGCTCAAGGGCGTGGTGGCCGCGACCCTGTCCTGGTGGATCGCGGCCGGGGCCCTGGGGGCGCAGGCCGCGTCCTTCGCCCCGTTCTCGGCGGTGCTGCTGGTGCACTCGACGGTCTCGCGGTCGTTGAACCACTCGGTGCGGTACCTGGCCGCGATGGTCGCGGGCATCGTGCTGGCCGGGGTGGTCATCACGCTGGGCGGCGCGGGCATCGCGGTGTTCGCGCTCGTGGTGGCGCTGGCCCTGCTCATCGGGCAGTGGCGCCGGTTGGGCAGCCAGGGCTGGCAGGTGGCGGTCGCGGTGATGTTCGCCTACCAGTACTTCGTGCAGTCCGAGGACCAGCAGGCCAGCTGGGCGCAGCTCGGCGCCCTGTGCGGGTTGGTGCTGCTCGGCTCGGTCGTCGGCGTCGGCACGAACCTGCTGCTGGTCCCGCCGTTGCGCTACCGGTCGGCCGAGCACGGCGTGCGCGCGCTGAGCCGGTCGGTCGCGAACTGCCTCGACGAGTTCGCCGAGGCCGTGGACGACGGCCTGCCGTCCCGGGACCGGGCCCAGGAGCTGTGGTCTCGCGCGCAGGACCTGCAAGGGCTCGCGGCGAGCGCGCGGCACGGCCTCGACGACGCCGCCGAGACCCAGCGGTTCAACCCGCGCAAGCTGCTGGCCGGGGCGCCGCGGTCGTTCACCGGGCACCACTACACGGTCAACGCGCTCACCCGGGTGATCAACGAGTTGCAATCGGTCGCGCGCTCGCTGGACACCGACGACGAGGCCGAGGACGAGCCGCAGCGGCGGTGGACCTCGTCCTTCGGGGAGCTGCTGTCCGCGGTCGGCGAAGCGTGCCGCAGCCTCGGCGAGGTGCACTCCGCGGCCGACCTGCGCGACGGCGGGGAACTCGCCGACCGCGTCGAACGCGCCCGGCGGTGCGGGGCGGAACTCGCCGAGCGGCGAGTGGCGGAGGGGATCGACGCGGCGACGCCGTGGCCGATCTTCCGCGCGCTCACCACCGACGCCCGCCGCCTGGTCGACGACCTGATCAGCGCCCACGACGACCTGAAGCGCCTCGGCTGACGCGGGGTGCCGGTCAGGGGCGCGTTCATCACGGCGAGCGGGAACCTGCTGGTGGACTTCACCTCCAACGCCGACGCGGAGATGCAGGGACGGGCGCAGGTCGCGCGGCTCCACCACATGACCGACGACAAGGGTGTTCGCGACCTGCCGTCCTTCTTGCCGGCCCGCGACACCACGCGCCCGTCGCGAATCGCGATCAGCGGTGGACGCCGCACGCCGGCTGCGGAACGCGTCGTCGTCCTGCCGGTTGTGCGGCGCTGTTCGCGTGGGGGTGCCGCCGGGCCTGGACGCGTCGGGGCGTCGCCCGCTGCGGCGACCAGGGGGCCGAGTCCGAAGTGGACCGCCGGAATTCCTCGGCGTGGCGGCGGAACCGCGTCGAGGGACCGGAAACCGGGCGGGATGGAGGAAGGCGGGACGGACGGCCCGCGGGCGGCCGCCGGATCCGGCTCAGCCGACCAGTCCGCTGATGGTCTGCTCCCAGGTGGTGGCGAGGGCCGGGGTGGTGAGGCCGAGTTGGGCGAGGACGGCGACGCAGCGGCCGTCGGCGGCGTGCAGCCGGACCACGGAGGTGGGACCGCGCACGCCGTGCGGCCGGGTGATGCGGGCCTCGGCGAGGTCGGCGGGGTGGAAGGCGGCGTTGCAGCCGCCGGAGACCATCGTGATCATGTTGCCGCGGTGCTCGACGAGGTCGAGCGCGCCGGTGTGCAGCTGGAGGCAGCCGCGGTTGAGCACGCCGATGCTCAGCGGCACCCCGGTGTCGCACAGGTGGCAGAGCAGGTCGACGACCTGCGCCGGTTCGACCGCGACCCCCGCGTCGGCTCCGGAGGTGGCGTCGGCGAGCAGCCCGTCGAGGGTGCCGAGCTGGTCGGAGGAGTCGCCCGCCGGTTCGGCGCGGGATTCCTCCGCCGCGGCGGGCCGCGCCATCCGCAGCAGGTCCATGGCGAAGGTTCCGCGGTGCGACACCAGGTAGCCGCGGTGCACCACGCGGTGCAGGTGGTCGAACATCCACAGCCCCGGTGGTTCGTGGCGCCCCTCGTCGGCGTCCATCGCGACGAACGCCCGCACCGACGGCCGGTGCAGCCGCAGCAGCACCGCGTCCGGGACGAGCGGCAGCGGGTCCCCGGTGAAGCTGGGCGGGGCGTAGGTGCCGAGGTCGCTGATCAGCGCGGTGCCGTTGGCGGTCATGGCGACGCACTCGTCGAGCAGCGGCAGGTGCGCGGCGAGCGCGTCCACGTCGAGGTCGAGCCGTGCGCCGTGCGAGCCGGGCCGGTTCAGCAGCAGGTCGAGGTCGGTCCGGGAGCCGGTGCCCGCGGCGCCGCGGGACGGATCAGGTGGGTGCAACGTCGAGGTCCTCACTGGTCGGCGGGGACGGAACTGAATCTTAGGCGAGCCTAACCTAATATCGACGCTCCGGGGTGCTCGCCCGGTCGTCGATCCCCGCCGGGAAGCGGTTCTTGCGGGGTCTTCGTTAACGGTTTACGGTTCACGAACCCGGTGGCGACGCGGCCACCGGTTCGGTTTCGAAGGAGAACCGTTCATGGAATCCGACTCGCTGACCTCCGGCGGCGAGCGCGCGCCCGGCCGCGCCACCCCCGGCTCGAAGGTCGGCCGGTACCGCTACCTGGTGCTCGCCGCGGTGACGCTGGGCATCGCGGTCAACTACCTCGACCGCGCCACGATCAGCGTCGCGCTGCCGGACATGGAAGCCGACCTCGGCATGTCCGACGCGCTGGCCGGCGTGCTGCTGTCCTCGTTCTTCTGGACCTACTCGGCCGCCCAGCTGCCCGCCGGGTTCCTCGCGGGCAGGCTCGGGCCGCGGAAGCTCATCGCGCTGTCCGCGCTGGTCTTCGGCGCGGTCACGATGCTGATGGGCCTCGCCTGGGGCGTCGGCTCGCTGGTCGTGCTGCGGCTGCTGCTGGGAATCGGGGAGGCGCCCGCGTTCCCGGCCGCCGCCCAGGTGGTCTCCGAGTGGTTCCCGAAGGGGGAGCGCAGCTTCGCCTCCGGCACCTTCAACAACGGCAACCCGATCGGCTCGACGCTGTGCATCCCGCTGGTCGCGCTGCTCGTCGCGAGCTTCGGCTGGCGGGCCTCGTTCCTGGTGACCGGCGGCCTCGCCGTCGCCTACGCCGTCGGGTGGTGGTTCTTCTACCGCTCGCCGCGCGAATCCCGGCGGGTCGGCGACGCCGAACTCGCGCACATCCGCTCCGGGCAGGAGGAACGCGCGGACGCCGAGCAGCCGGTGGCGGTGTCCTGGAAGTCGCTGTTCCGCCACCGCGCCGTGTGGTCGATGATGATCGGCTTCTTCTGCATCAACTTCGTCGCGTACTTCTTCATCACCTGGTTCCCGACGTACCTGGTGAACACCTACGACCTGACGCTGCTCAACTTCGGGTTCCTCGGGATGGTCCCCGGCATCGCCTCGATGCTCGGCGGCTGGACGGGCGGGCTCGTGTCGGACTGGCTGGTGCGCCGCGGCACCGACCTCACGACGGCGCGCAAGGGCTGCCTCGTCGGCGGGCTGCTCGGCACCTCGGTGATCGCGCTGGCCGTGGTCTCGCCCGGGGTGGGCACGGCGCTGGTGGCGCTGTCGGTGTCGTACTTCTCCAGCACGTTCGCCGCCGCGTCCGTGTGGTGCCTGCCCGCGGACGTGGCGCCCACCGCCGCGCACGTCGGCTCGCTCGGCGGGATCCAGAACGCCGCCGCCAACTGCGCCGGGATCGTTTCGCCGATCCTGATCGGCGTGATCACCGGGATCACCTCGTCGTTCGCGGTGCCGCTGCTGATCGCGGGCGGGGTGGCCGTGCTCGGCGCGCTGAACTACGCGTTCTTCATGCCGCGGCTGCGGCCGCTCGCCACCGAGGAGACCGCGTGATCGAGATCAGCGAGCTGACCGACCGGGTGCGCGGCGTCGTGCGCGCGCTCGGCGCCCCCGCGGAGGTCGCCACCGAGGTCGCCGACCACCTGGTGCGGGCCGAGCTCTCCGGGCACGCCAGCCACGGCGTGCTGCGGTTGCCGCAGTACGCCGCCGAGATCGAGCGCGGGCTGATCGTCGCCGGGGCGCGCGCGGAAGTCGTCAGCGCGACACCCGCGGCGATCGTCGTCGACGGCCACCACGGCTTCGGCCACCACGCCGCCGCGCTGGCCACCGAGGAGGCCGCCGTCGCCGCCGAACGCCTCGGCGTCGCCGCCGCCACCGTCCGCCGCAGCACCCACATCGGCCGCCTCGGCGAGTACGCCGAACGGCTCGCCGCGCGCGGGCTCGTCGCGCTCGTGCAGGTCGGCGCCGCCGGACCCGGCGTGGGCAGCATGGCGCCGTTCGGGAGCGGCAGCGGCAGGCCCTTCCTCAACACCAACCCGTGGTCGGTCGGCGTCCCCGCCGCCGACGGCGCGATCGTGTTCGACGGTTCGATGTCGACCATCGCCGAGGGCAAGGTGCACGCCGCGAAGCGCACCGGTGATCCGTTGCCGGAGGGCGCCGTGCTGACCGCGGACGGCCTGCCGGGCACCGACCCGGAGGACTTCTACGCCGACGGCACGCTGACCCCGCTCGGTGGCGCGCTCGCCGGGCACAAGGGCTACGGGCTGGCCCTGGCCGCCGCGCTGCTCGGCGGCCTCGCGCACGCCGACGGGTCCGCCGCCTCGCTGCGCGGCCTGGCGCGGCTGCGCGGACCCGACGAGGACCCGGCGGGCCTCGGCGGTGTCACGATCATCGCGCTCGACCCGGGCGCGTTCGGCGAGCGGGACGCCTACGCCGCGACCACCGGCCGGGTCGCCGCCGCGCTGCGCGCCGACGGGGTGCTGGTGCCCGGCGACCTGGAACGGTGCAGCCGCGCCGAAGCCGGTACCTCCGTCGCGCTGCCGCCCGGAACCCTCGCCGAACTCGCCGCCCTCGAAACCAGCCTGTTGTGACCGACCACCCCGAAAGGACCGACATGACCGCGCCGAACCGGCCGATCATCCTCACCGCCGCCCCCGTCGGCTTCGCCGCGGACGGGTCGGTGGACCTGGCGGCCTCGCGCCGCATCCTCGAGTTCATCGCCGCCTCCGGCACCGACGGGGCTTTCGTGCTCGGCACCACCGGCGAGTTCCCCTCGCTGACCGAGCGGGAGCGGCACGACCTCGCACGGCTCAGCCTGGAAGTGCTGCGCGGCAAGCGGGTCGTCGTGCACGTCGGCGCGCCCAGCGCGTTCCAGGTGCGGGGGCTGATCGCCGACGCCCGCGAGCTCGGGGCCACCTCGGTCGCGGTGCTCACCCCGTACTACCTGCCCGCCGGGGACGAGGCGATCGTGGAGTTCTTCCGGTCCGCCACCGCCGACGCCGACGGGCTCGACGTGTACGCGTACCTGTTCACCGACCGCACCGGCAACGCCGTCCGGCCGGAGCTGCTGGGCCGGATCGCGGCGCTGCCCGCGGTCGTCGGCGCCAAGATCAGCGGTGAGTCGCTGGACGCGGTCGCCGCCTACCGGGACGCGGTCCCGGCGGACTTCCAGATCTTCACCGGTGGTGATCGGGACATCGCGCAGGTGACCGCGCGCGGCATCGACGGCGTGGTCTCCGGGGTCGCCTCGGTGCTGCCCAAGCCGTTCGTGGCGGCCGCCGGCGCCGTCGCCGCCGGGGACCCGGCCGCGGTGTCCCGGGCGCAGGACGGCGTCGACCTCGCGGTGGACGCGGTGCGCGGCGACCCGGAGCGGATGAAGGCCGGCCTGGCGCTGCAGGGCGTCGAGGCGGGCACCAGCCGGATGGCGCTCGACCCGGTGGACGCCGCCGGGCGCGCCGAACTGGAACGCGCGGTCGCCGCCCATGGCTGAGCGCGGCGGGCGCGTGTGCGTGCTCGGCAGCGCCAACGTGGACACCGTGGTCCGGGTCGAGCGCAGGCCGCTGCCGGGGGAGACGGTGCGCGGCCTCGGCCGGGACCGCTTCGCCGGCGGCAAGGGGCTGAACCAGGCGGTGGCGGCCGCCCGGATGGGCGCGACCGTCGACTTCCGCGCGCGCGTCGGCGCGGACGGCGAAGCGGACTTCCTCGCCCGGCGGCTGGCGGCCGACGGGCTCGACCTGTCCGGCGTGCTGCGCACCTCGGCGCCGACCGGCACCGCCGATATCGCCGTGGACGCCGCCGGGGAGAACACGATCGTCTTCTGCGGCGGCGCGAACGACGAGTTCACCGAGCTCAGCGCCGCGGACGGGGCGGCGATCGCGACCGCGGACGTGCTGCTGCTGCAAGGCGAGGTTCCGGTGCCGGTGCTCGTCGAAGCCGCCGGGCTCGGCCGCACCGTCGTGCTCACCCCGGCCCCGGTGCGGGCGTTCCCCGCCGCACTGCTCGACGCGGTGGACGTGCTGGTGCCCAACGAGCACGAGGCCGCCGAGCTCACCGGTGAGCGGGACCCGGCCGCCGCGGCGCGCGCGCTGTCCACCGGCGGACGGTCGGTGCTGGTCACGGTCGGGGAGCGCGGAGTGGAGCTCGCCGCCGACGGCCGCTCGCTCGGGCGCGTGCCCGCCGTGCCGGTGTCCACCGTGGACACCACCGGCGCCGGGGACACCTTCGCCGGGGCGCTCGGCGCGCTGCTCGCGGAAGGGGCCGCGCTGCCCGAAGCCGCCCGGGTCGCCGCCGCGGCCGCCGCGCTCAGCGTCACCAGGACGGGCGCGGGCGGCATGCCGCACCGGCACGAGGTGACCGAGCTGCTGGCGGCGACCACTATTGTCCACGGTTGACGATGTGATCGAGGGAGGATGCATGTCCGACTCGCTCGTCCGCGCGGATTCGCTCGGGGAGCGGCTGGCCCGCACGCTCCGGGACCGGATCGTGCGCGGGGAGATCTCGCCGGGCACGCACCTCGTCGAGGACTCCGTGGCGGAGAGCTTCGACGTCAGCCGGGGCCCGGTCCGCGACGCGCTGAAGCTGCTGCGGCTGGAGAACCTGGTCGAACCGCAGCGCCGCGGGGTGCACGTGGTCGGGCTGAGCGCCGCGGACGTCCGCGAGCTCTACGCGATCCGGCAGGCCATCGAGACGCTCGCCGTGACCAGCGCCATCGGTCTCGGCGAGCAGCGCTCGGAGACGGGCATGCTCCGCGGGCTGCGCGGCATGTCCGAGACGGCCACGCCGCCCCGGGCCGCCGAGTTCGCCGAGCACGACCTGCGGTTCCACCGCGGCATCTACGAGGCCAGCGGCAACCGCAGGCTGCTGACGATCTGGCTGCAGATCGAGCCGCTGTTCGCCAGCATGCTCGCGGTCACCAACAGCGAGGACGAGGACCTGGGCCCGGTGTGCACCGCGCACGAGCAGCTGCGGTCCTCGATCGCCGACGGCGACGCGGCGCGCGCCACCTCGCTGCTCACCGCGCACCTGGCGGGCTCCGAGGAGCGGATGCTCGCCGCGCTCCAGCGCATCTGGGCCGCCACTTCCTGACACCACGCGGAACCCGGCTCCTCGCCACCGGCGGGGAGCGGGTTCCGCGCGCCCGGAACACCCCGAGAGAGGAACCATGACCGGTCACATCGTCAGCTTCTACGACCTCAACGACATCACCGAGGCGTCGTTGCGCGAGCACCTGCCGGACCTGCCCGGGCTGCGGATCACCGAGATCGGGCCGGAGCAGGACCCCGCCGCCCACCTGGACGCGCTGGCCACCGCGACGATCGTGCTGGCCCCGCTGGAGAAGGAGCGGCGGATCGGCGCCGAGCTGCTGGACGCGATGCCGCGCTGCGAGCTCGTGCAGTCCGTCGCGGTCGGCTTCGACGGCGTGGACCACCTCGCCGCGGCCGAGCGCGGCATCCCGGTGGCGAACCTGCCCGGGTTCAACGCCGACGCGGTCGCCGACTGGACGGTCGGTTCGCTGCTGTACCTGCTGCGGCACTACGCGGCCGGGCACCGCAAGGTGGAATCCGGCGGCTGGGGACCGGAGGGGTTGCGCGGCCGCGACCTGGCGGCGCTGACGGTCGGCATCCTCGGCTTCGGCAACATCGGGCGCGCGGTGGCCCGTCGCCTGGACGGCTTCGGCGCCCGGGTGGTGGTGCACGACCCGGTGCCGTCCGAGCCGGGCCGGGAGTACCTGCCGCTGGCCGAGGCGGTGGCCGCCTCGGACGTGCTGAGCCTGCACCTGCCGCTGAACACCGCCACCCACGGCCTGGTCGGTGACGAGCTGCTGGCGCGGATGCGGCGCGGCGGCTACGTGCTCAACGCGGGGCGTGGCGGCGTCCTGGACGAGCGGGCGCTGGTGCGGGCCCTGGATTCCGGGCAGCTGGCGGGCGCGGCGCTGGACGTGTTCGAGCAGGAACCGCTGCCCGCGGACTCGCCGCTGCGGGGCCGCTCGGACGTGCTGCTCAATCCGCACACCGCGGGCGTGACCTGGGACGCCTACCACAACCTCCGCGGGAGGTTGTTCGCGAAGCTCGCCGCCGTGCTGACCGGGGAGCGGCCCGCCGACGTGGTCAACGGGGTCGAGCCGCGCCCCCGCTGAAGTTGGCGGGTTCTCGTCATCGGGGGCTGTTTTCGGGGGTGGGAGCGCCGGTGGTCCTGGTCCGCTCGGGGCAGCCGGTGCGCCGGGCCGGTCGCTCGATTCTTGGGCGCTACGGCCGAAACCGCGTTGCTGCCGGAGCCGCCCGCTGGACGCACGGGACATGATCAGCGCGTCCAGCGGGGAGGGCGCGAGTTCTCCGGATCGACCCGATCCGGACCGGATCAACGGCAGGCGTGATGAGTGTGAACGAGAAGGTTGCGGTGCCCCGCATCGGCGCGGTTCGGCTCGGCTCGGTCGGCTTGGCCGTCGTCGCCGCGCTGTCGCTGGCGGGATGCGGCGGCGTGCAGGTCGACTCCCCGAAGGACGCGAGCGGGGAGAAGCCCTGCGACCTGGTGCCCGAGCAGACGGTGCACGAGCTGGGATTCCACCTGGGCGGCAAGGAGAGCGCGGGCGCGTGCACCTGGAGCACCCCGCGGGACAGCGTGCGGCTGGAGGTCGGTGTGGTCGCGGACCGGTCGCTGCAGGACTTCCAGGACGCGGCCGAGGAGTACTCCGACTTCGGCGAGCTGACCATCGGCGGGCACCCGGCGGTGCGCGCGAACTCCGGTGACCCGAAGGCCGACGGCACCTGCGAACTGGTCGTGGCCGCCGACTCGGACCAGGCGGTGTCGGCGAAGTCGAAGATCCCCAGCGGTGCCACCGCCGACCCGTGCGAGCTGGTGGAGCGGGCCCTCGACGCGGCCGTCCCCTCCTGGCCCGCCGCCTAGCCGCCGGGCGCACGGCGAGGTCGCGGTGATCCCGCGTCCGGTGAGGTGGCAGCACCGGGCGCGGGAGCCGGAGTCGCCGATGTCATATTCGCGAACGGCGATGCGTGCGCCGGTGTCCGCCACCTGCGGCGACACCGGTTCCGCCGACCGCGGTGCGGGTTCCGGGCGGTGGCCGCGGCCTTGACATCGGCCACCGGGGCTGCGAACTTCTGAGCCGTTCGAACGACGGTGTGCAGGAAGCCGGTGCGAATCCGGCGCGGTCCCGCCACTGTGAGTGGGGAGTCGTCCTCCACCCGAGCCACTGCCGGTCCCCGGCGGGAAGGCCGGAGGCCGGTGCCGATCCGCGAGCCAGGAGACTGGCACCGTCGTGCCGATTCGTGCGGGGTCGCGGAGCCCCGGAGGAGGTACGTGGTGTCGCGCATCGCCGCATCGCGCCGGGAAGTCCGGCAAACCGTCCACATCGGACACTAGTCGTCCCCGCGGGTTCGTCCCGCCGCTGTGCGTTCCGTTCCGGTTCCAGCTCGGGGAGACACGTGCGTCCTGCCACCACCACTGATCAGTCCTACGTGGACTCGCTGGTCGAGTCCGCGCTGTCCGGCCACGTCCGCGATGCGGGCGGGAACGGCCCGGCGGAGCTCTCCGCCGCCGTCGCGTTCCTGACCGTGCAGGCCGCCCGGCACACCGGCCGCGGCACCGGCTACACCAACACCGTGCTCAGCGTCCGGATCGCCGACGCCGTCGGCTCGTGCGCCGTCGAACCCGGCGCCCTGGACGAGGACGCGGTGCGCGCCGCCGTGGGCCGCACCGCGGCCGAGCTGCTGCGGCACCCGCTGCTGCCGGTGCGGGTCGCGGCGCTGGACGCCTACCTCGCCGCGCTCACCCCGCACCCCGCGCACCCGCTGTCCCGGCAGGTGGTGATCCCGGCGGGCGACTCGCTGGCCAAGTCCACCGCCCGCGCCCGCGCGGTCGCCGCGATCACCGCGGTCCCCGATGGCGGCCGGGTCGCGGTGATCGGCGTGGTGAACTCGCTGCTCGCCGCGCTGCGGGACCGCGGCCTCGACTACGTGCCCTGCGACCTCAAGGGCGGCCGCACCGAGTGGGACGAGCCGATCCGCACCGACCACGCCGCCGCGATCGACGGCGCGGACGCGGTGCTGGCGTCCGGCATGGTCCTCGGCAACGGCACCTTCGACGACATCGCCGCGACTTGCGCCGCCCGCGACCTGCCGCTGACCCTGTTCGCGCAGACCGGATCCGCGGTGCTGCGGGAACTGCTCGGCGGCCCGGTGCGCGCGCTGTCGGCGGAGCCCTACCCGTTCTTCTGGCTCTCCGGCGAGGACACCACGATCCACACCTACGAGGCCGCCCGCGCCACCGAGGTCGTGCGGTGACGGGTCGCGCGCCCGCCCGCTGCGACTCGCCCCTGGACCTGATCGGAGGCACCCCGCTGCTGCGGGTCGCCGCGCCGATCGCGTTCCCGCACCCGGGTTTCTGGGCGAAGCTGGAGAGCACCGCGCCGGGCGGCATGAAAGCCCGCGCCGCGCACGCCATGCTCACCGCGGCCCGAGCCCGCGGAGAACTGCGCCCCGGCGGGACGGTCGTCGAGTCCACCAGCGGCACCCTGGGCATCGGCTTGGCGTACGTGGGGACCGCGCTGGGCCACCCGGTCGTCGTGGTCGCCGACGCGGAGCTCGACGGGCAGACCCGCGCGCTGCTCACCGCGCACGGGGTGCGGGTGGAGCTGGTGCGCGACCCGCACCCGGTGGGCGGCTGGCACCCCCCGCGGCTGGACCGGGTGCGGGAGCTGCTGGCCGAGCTGCCCGGGGCGTACTGGCCGGACCAGTACAACAACCCGGACAACGTCACCGGCTACCGCGCGCTCGGCCACGAACTGCTGGACCAGCTGCCGGACGCGCAGGTCGTGGTGTGCAGCGTCGGCACCGGCGGGCACAGCGCCGGCATCGCGCGGGCGCTGCGCGAGCGCGCCCCCGGGGTGCGGCTGGTCGGGGTGGACGCGGCGGGGTCCGCGGTGTTCGGCGACCCGGTGGCGAAGCGCCTGATGCGCGGCCTCGGCAGCAGCATCCACCCCGGCAACGTGGACTACGCGGCGTTCGACGAGGTGCACCTGGTCGGCGCGGCGGAGTCCGTCGCGGCCTGCCACCGGCTCGGGGCCGGCGCGTTCGTCACCGGCGGCTGGAGCACCGGCGCGGTAGCGCTGGTGGCGTCCTGGTGCGCCCGGGAGCTCGGCGCGGACCAGGTGGCCGCGGTGTTCCCGGACGGGCCGCACCGCTACTGGGGGACGATCTACGACCCGGACTTCCTCGCCGCGCAGGACTTCCCGGAACCCGCCGCCGAACCGGTGGACGCGGACGGCATGCCGTCCGAAGTGGACAGCAGAACGACGTGGAGGAGGTCGCGCAAGGTGGTCGATCCGTGTGCCCGGCGAGCCGACGGCCCGGCGGAATGCCCGGTCTGCGAGGTGCGGCCGTGAACCGCGCCGCGTTCGCCCGGTTGTCCCCGGCGGCGAAGCTGCTGGTGATCAACCAGTTCGGCATCAACATCGGCTTCTACATGCTGATGCCGTTCCTGGCCGCGTACATGAGCGGGAACCTCGGCTACGGCGCCGCCGTGGTCGGGCTCGTGCTCGGGGTGCGGAACCTGAGCCAGCAGGGCATGTTCCTGCTCGGCGGCACCGCGGCGGACCGGCTCGGCTGCCGGCCGATGATCATCGCCGGTTGCGCGTTGCGCGTGGTGTCGTTCGGCCTGTTCGCCGTGTTCACCACGCTGCCCGGCCTGTTCGCCGCCGCGATCCTCACCGGCCTGGCGGGGGCGCTGTTCAACCCGGCGGTGCGGACCTACCTGATGCACGAGGCGGGGGAGCGGCGCGCCGAGGTCTTCGCCGTGTTCAACGTGTTCCAGCACGCGGGCACCCTGGTGGGGCCGCTGCTGGGCGCGGCACTGCTGGCGGTGGACTTCCGGGTCATCGCACTGGTGGCGTGCGTGGCCTTCGCGGTGCTCACCGGCGCGCAGCTGCTGGTGCTGCCGCACCGCGAGGTCGAGCCGCAGCGCCAGAGCGTGCTGGGCAGCTGGCGGGAAGTGGTGCTGAACCGGCGGTTCCTCGGCTTCACCCTGGCGCTGTCGGCGTACTTCGCGCTCTACAACCAGCTCTACCTGACGCTGCCGCTGGAGGCGCAGCGGGTGTCCGGGGTGGCGTGGTCCATCGCCGTCGTGTTCGGGGTGTCCACGCTGATCGGCGTGTTCGGGCAGGTGCGGATCACCGAGTGGTGCCGGGCGCGGTGGAGCTCCGGCCGGTCCATCGTGGTCGGCCTGGCCTGCATGGGCGGCTCGTTCGTGCCGATCCTGCTGGCCGCACCCGTGCTGCCGGAACGGCTGCCCGTCGGCGGCATCGCCGGGACGGTGCTGGCGTTCGTGCCCGTGGTGCTCGCGATCGTGCTGTTCACCGTCGGGCAGGCGATGACGAACCCGTTCGCGATGGAACTGCTTCCCGCGGTCGGCAGCGAACGCCTCGCCGGCACCTACTACGGCTTCTACTACCTGGTCTCCAGCCTGGTCGCGGCCGCGGTCAGCTGGCTGGCGGGCGCGCTGCTGGACGCCTTCGCCGAGCCGGGGATGCGCTGGCTGCCGTGGGCGGTGCTGGTGCTGGTGGGCTTGGCCGGCAGCGCGGGCACCCGCCTGCTGGAACGCCGGGGAGCGCTCACCCCCACCACCCCGGCCGAGGCCTGACCGCCCGAGGACCAAGCGGGTCTCGGCCCTCTCCTGTCAGCGGCGAAGCCGCTGAGCCGCCGACCACGTACGCAGGTCGACCACCCGCCACCCGAGTGCTGAGCAACCCGAGTTCGACCACCCGCAGCTCAGCGGTCTAGCCATTCCGGGCGGGAAGAGCCTCGGGGGACCAGAACGGTGCGGTAGTGGCCGGGGGTCGCGGACATCCGGACCTGGTCGGTGACGCCCTGGTAGTGGCCCAGCGGCGTCTCGGCGGTGAACGTCTCCGGGTCGAGGTAGGCGTGCCGGGCGTCGCTGCCCGCGGTGGCCGCCGCGTACTCCTTGTCGAACACGCCGAGGCTCAGGATCCAGAGCGCGGCGCGGGTCAGCGACACGTGCACCCGGTAGCTGCCGCCGTCGACGGCGCGGCGGGCCAGCGCCTCGGCCACCCCGGTCGCCATCAGCCAGGACACGATGTAGTCGTTGACCACCAGGATCGGCGGCAGCGCCGGCGTCTCCCCGTCGCCCTCCAGGTTCATCATGCCGGTGAGGCTGCCCGCGGTCTGGTCGAAGCCGACGCGCCCCGCCCACGGCCCGCGCTCGCCGTTGAGGGTGGTGGTGGCGTGGACGATGCCGGGCCGGGCCTCGGCGGCCTGCTCGGCGGAGAGCCCGATGGAGTCGAGGAAACCGGGCCTGCGGTTGGCGAAGAACACGTCCGCTCCGGCCAGCAGCTCCCGGATGCGCCGCGACCCGTCTGCGCCGTAGGGGTCGACGGTCGCGGAGCGGGTGCCGACGTTCGCGGTCACGTAGGTGGTGTCGTGCTCCATCTCGCCGGGCCGCCACAGGTTCAGCACGTCGGCCCCGTGCAGGGCGAGGGCGCGCCCCACCCCGGCTCCGGCGATGACGTGGCCCATGCCGAGCGCGCGGATGCCGTCCAGCGGCGAGCCACCGCCGGTGAGCGGTTCCGGTTCGCTCTCGCCGATCTTGGTGATCTCGATCAGCGGCAGGTCGGCGAGGGCGTCGCGGTAGTGCGGTTCGGCGAGCAGTTCCTCGGTGCTGCGCAGCATCGGCAGCACGGTGCCCGCTTCGACGGCCGCGTTCTCCAGGTCGAGCGCGTTCCAGCCGGAGATCGCCTTCGCGACGGCCTGCGCGTCGTCCGGGACACCCAGCAGCTTCTGCGCCGCGATCTTGATCTTCGGGTAGGGGTTGAGCGGCATCACCCAGCGGTCGTCGGCGGTGCGGTAGAAGGCGAACCCGAGCGCGTTCGACGGGTTCGCCGCCGAGGCCGCCGGGTAGCCGTTGACCAGCTCCCACCGGCGGTCGTAGAACGGGCACAGCCGGTGCGGCGCGGACCGCAGGTCCACCTCGATGTCCTGGCCCTCGCCGCCGCGCAGCCGCCACAGCTTCGCGATCGCCGCCGACTTCGCGGCCAGTGCGATCGCCGAACCCCCGCCGAGGCGCAGGGTGCTGGGCACCACCGGGTCCGCGCCGTGGAAGGTGATGGAGCCGCCGGTGTCCGCGGCGCTCATGCCGACGCCGCCGAGCACCTCCGCCAGCTCGCCCGCCGGATCGAACTCGTCCGAAGTGGACGGTTCGGCCACCGCCTTGGTGACGCGGTCAGTCAGCGACATGGTTCCCTCCTCCGTCCGGTAGCAGTTCCACCGGGATGAGCACGTGCTTGGCCCGCAGGTATTCGCCCACGGCCTTGCCTACCTGGTCGACGCGCAGGTTCGACGAGCCACCGGTGCCGAGCAGTCCGCGCAGCACGAAGTGCACGGCCCGCAACTCCGGGAACTCGTGGCGCACCACGTCCAGCCCGGCGCACTCGGGCAGCAGCTCGCGCAGCGCGGCGGTGGACAGGGTGTCCCGCAGCCACGGCCACGCCCGCTCCTCGGCGACCCAGACGCCGACGTTGCTGTTGCCGCCCTTGTCACCGCTGCGCGCGTGCGCCAGCGTCCCCAGCGGTGCCGACCGGGTCTCGCCGAGCTCCGGCGCGGCCGGTTCCGGGTGGACGGGCTGGGCGCCCGCGGCTTCGGTGCGGACGGGCGGCTTCACGTCCACTTCGGACCCGTCGGCGAACCGGACCCGGTGCGGCACCTCGGACATCGGCAGCAGCGCCGGCCAGTGGTCGATGCGCGGCCGCGGCGTCGAGGTGAGCCCGGCGGCGCCGTCGTGGAAGAAACCGGGCAGGCCCTGCAAGTACAGCGACCCGAGCCGCGCCGCCGCGTCGAACCGCTCCAGCGGTTCCCGCTCGGCCGCCGTCGCCATCACCCGCACCGGGACGGTCGCCGCCCACTGCGTCGCCGGATCGGCGGCGGGGGTGCCGAGCGGGGTGACGTCCAGCTCGGTGATGCCCTCGGGCAGGTCGCGGGCGAGCTGGGTGCGCAGCAGCTCGACCTTCGCGGCCACGTCCAGGCCGGTCACGAACGCGGTGTTCACCACCTGGTACCCGATCCCGCCGAACACGGCGACCTTCGTCGTCGGCGGCGGGGGAGAACCGGTGGCACCGGTGACCCGCACCCGGTCCGGGCCGTCCGGCGTCAGCGCGACCGCGTCGAGGTGCGTGGTGACGTCCGGGTTCAGGTAGGTCGGGCCCTGGATCTCGTAGACCAGCTGCGCGGTGACGGTGTCGGTGGTGACCGCGCCGCCGTCGCGGGCGTGCTTGGTGATGGTGCTGGACCCGTCGGCGGCGACCTCGGCGATCGGGAACCCGGGCACCGCCATCCCGGGGATGCGGGTGAAGCCGGAGAAGTTGCCGCCGGTGGCGTGCGCGCCGCACTCGATGACGTGCCCGGCCAGCACCGCTCCGGCCAGCTCGTCCCAGTCCTCGCGGCCCCAGCCGTGCCACCAGGCGGCGGGGCCCGCGGTCAACGAGGCGTCGGTGACCCTCCCGCACACCACCACGGCGGCCCCGGCGGCGAGGGCTTCGGCGATGCCCCACCCGCCGAGGTAGGCGTTCGCGGCGATCGGCGCCGCCGCCCACCCGGCCAGGTCCCGCCCGGTGTCCAGGTGTTCCAGCCGGTGCCCGGCCCGCTGCAGCTCCGGCAACCGGTCGAGCACGTCGTCGCCGTCCACGTGCGCGACCCGCAGGTCGGCGCCGTCGGTCGCGATCACCTCGCGCAGCGCCGCGGCCAGCCCCGCCGGGTGGAAGCCGCCCGCGTTGGTGACGACCTTGGCGCCGCGTTCGGCGAGCACCCCCAGGTGCGGGCGCAGCTGGTCGAGGAAGTGCTCCACGTACCCGCGCGCCGGGTCGCGCCGGTAGCGCACCGACAGCGCGGCGAGGGTGATCTCCGCGAGGTAGTCGCCGATCAGCACGTCCACCGGATCTCCGGCCAGCACCTCGGCCACTCCGGTGAACCGGTCCCCGAGGTAGCCGGAGAACCCGCCGATGCGGATCGCGCGTTCGGACATGGCAGTGCACCTCGCTGTTCCTCGGTTTCCACGCTACGACCGGCCCCGGGCCGCGGCCACGACCGTTCGGCGAAGGCCGCCGTGATCGCCTCGGTCACGCCGCCGGGTCGGCACGCCGCCCGCCCGGCCGCCTGCGCCGCGAGCCCGGTGGTCCCCGGTCGGCGGCGACGCCGCTGCCCGCCTGCCGCTGAGCGGGCGAGCGGACTGGCGCACCAGGAATCCATCCCGGCCCGGGGGGCAGCTGGTGCTGCGCGGCGGGAGCGGCGGAGCATCAAGCGGTGAAGTGCGGAGGCAGGCCCGGGCGCGGCCACTCGGTCTCGTACAGCACGCCCCGGCCCGAGGAGGTGATGTAGGCGGTGCGCAGGTCCGGTCCGCCGAAGCAGATGTTGGTGACCAGCGGGTCCGGCACGGGGACCGGCACCTGCTCGACGAGCTCGCCGTCCGGGCTGAGCACGCTGATCTCGCCGGTGTTCAGCGTCGCCACGCACACGTTGCCCGCCGAGTCCACCGCGAGCGAATCCAGCATCCGCGCCCCGGAGAACCCGTGCAGCAGCTCGGCACCGCGGCGCACCCGGCCAGGTCCCAGCACCTCCCAGCTCCACACCCGGCCCGACCCGGTTTCGGCGACGTGCACCCGATCTCCGTCCGGGGACAGGCCGACGCCGTTCGGCTGGTGCAGCGGGAACACCAGTTCCTCCACCCCGGGAGCCGTCCGGCAGCGCGTAGTACAGCCCGCCCAGGTCCATCTCCCGCGCGCGGGTCTTGCCGAAGTCGGTGAAGTAGCAGCCGCCGTCGGCGTCGAACACGAGGTCGTTCGGCCCGCGCAGCGGTCGTCCGTCCACTTCGGTGCGCACGTCGGTGACCTCGCCGTCGAGGGTGACGCGCTGCAGGCGCCCGCCGGAGTAGTCGTCGGGTTGGCCGCCGGGCACGCTCAGCCCGTCCCGGTCGTGCCAGCGGAACCCGCCGTTGTCGCACACGTACACGGCGCCGTCGGGGCCGATGGCCGCGCCGTTGGGTCCACCGCCGCAGTCCGCGACGACCGAGATCGCGCCGTCCGGGGCCACCCGGGACAGCGTGCCGCGGCGGATCTCCACGACCAGCACGGAGCCGTCGGCGAGGGCGACGGGGCCTTCGGGGAACCGCAGGCCTTCGGCGATGGTGCGCAGTTCGGGCATGGGGCGGGACTCCTCTTCTCCTGGTGGCCGATCACCACGCTCCCAGACTCGCGCCGTGTCCTCGACCGCGACGGCGGAGGTTCCGCGGCGCTCCGCACGCCCGCCCCTGCTCACCTCGGCCGGAAGCCGGATCCGATCCGCCGCCGGTGCTCAGCCCCGGCCTTGCCGGCTCCGGTAGGCCGCGACGCCGGCCCGGTGCGCGCAGTTCCGGGTGCAGTACCGCTTCGAGCCGTTGCGCGACAGGTCGACGAACACGGCCCGGCAGCGCAGCCCGGCGCACGCGCCGAGGCGGGCCGATCCGTGCGCGGCGATCACGGCGGCCAGTGCGCTGAGCGTGGTCGCGGCCAGGTGCGCCGCGCAGCGGTCGGTGTCGGAGGTCGTCTCGGTCCACCAGCGGCCCTGCTCGTGGCGCAGTGCCGGGGTGGCTCGGCTGCGGCGCAGGCCGTCGTTGATCAGGGCCGCGGTTCCGGCCGCGTCGGTGCTCGCCCGTTCCAGCACGGCGCGCACCGTCCCGCGCAGCGCGCGGACCTCCGCCAGGTCGGCGCGGGTGGGGCGGCGCGGGCCTGGCGCGGCCGGGGCGTGCCGGTCGAGGAAGTCCGCGAGCTGCTGCACGGTCTCCAGCTCGTCCGCGCCCGTGATCGGCTTGACCGTGTTGGCGAGGTCGACGGCCGTCCGGATCGCCGGATCGTGCTGCCCATCGAGCATCTGGCGTGCCTCCTCGCGACGCCCTAATGTTACACGCGTCATCGCTTTCACCTGTCACGCAGCATCCGGGGAGGGAGCCCGCCGTGGCCGCCGAGCCGTTCAGGGCCAGCATCACCGAAGCCGAGATCGACGATCTGCGCGACCGGTTGCGCCGGACGCGGTGGCCCGAACCCGAGCCGGTGCACGACTGGTCGCAGGGAGTGCCGCTGGCCCGTGCCCAGGAGCTCTGCCGGAGCTGGGCCGAGGACTACGACTTCGGGTTCGCCGAGCGGCTGAACGCCTTCCCGCAGTACCGCGACGTGGTCGACGGGCTGGGCATCCACTTCCTGCACGTCCGCTCGCCGGAGCCGGACGCGTTCCCGCTGGTGCTCACGCACGGGTGGCCGGGCTCGGTGCTCGAGTTCCTGGACGTCTTCGGCCCGCTGACCGACCCCCGCGCGCACGGCGGGGACCCGGCGGATGCGTTCCACGTGGTCGCGCCGTCGTTGCCCGGGTACGGCTGGAGCGACAAGCCGTCGACGACCGGGTGGGGCATCACGCGCATCGCACGCGCCTGGGACGCGTTGATGGTGTCGCTGGGGTACGGCCGGTATGGCGCGCAGGGCGGCGACTGGGGTTCGGCGGTGTCCGGCGCGCTGGGGGAGGTGGCGCCCGAGCGGGTCGCCGGCGTCCACCTGAACATGGGGTCCGTGGCGGCGGGCGCGTTCGACGACCCGACACCCGCGGAGCTGGCGAACCTCGCCGCCGCGGAGGAGTTCCAGCGCACCGGCCGGGGGTACTCGGCGCTCCAGTCGACCCGGCCGCAGACCCTCGGCTACGCGCTCACCGACTCCCCGGCGGGCCAGGCGGCCTGGATCGCCGAGAAGTTCTGGGCGTGGACGGACAACAGCGGCGACATCGAGGACGCGGTGCCGCTGCAGAAGCTCCTCGACGAGATCTCGGTCTACTGGTTCACCGCGTCGGCCGCGTCCTCGGCGCGCCTGTACTGGGAGGGTTTCGCCCGTTTCCGGGACGTGGTCACGGCGCCGTCCGGGCTGTCGGTCTACCCGCGCGACCTCGCCCGCCCGTCGCGGCGGGAGGCCGAACTGCGGTTCACCGACTTGCGCTGGTTCGAGGAACTGCCGCGAGGCGGCCACTTCGCCGCACTGGAGCAGCCGGAGTCGCTGGTCGAGCAGGTGCGCGGCTTCTTCCGCCTCGTCCGCTGACCGCCCGTCGCCACCCGGCCGCGACTCACTAATCCACTGTGGACAGAACGCGTCCGCCGCCGGAGGTGGCGTGGTGCCGCGGTGTTTCGCTGTGCGAAGCTGGTGGTTCGGACCACCGACCGCCCGGCGGAACCCGGGACCGGTCGGATCGAACGGGCCCCGCGCCCGAAACGTCGGAAGGTAGGCGTCGTGACCGAACAATCGCAGGCGTTCGTGCCGGAGTGGGTGCGCGTCGAGCCGGAGCGGGTGCTCGCCTTCGCCGAGGCCGCCGCGCACCCCGACGGCGGCTTCGCCTGGCTGGACTCCGCGGGCGCGCCGGTGCCGGAGCGGCCGGTGGAGACCTGGATCACCTGCCGCACCACGCACGTGCTCGCCCTCGCCGTCGCGCAGGGCCGGGACGACCTGCGGCCGCGGGTCGAGCACGGCGTGGCGGCGCTGCGCGGGCTGCTGCACGACGACGAGCACGGCGGCTGGTTCGCCTCGGCCACCGCCGCCGGTCCGGTCGCCGACCACAAGGGCGCCTACGAGCACGCGTTCGTGCTGCTCGCCGCCGCCAGCGCCGCCGCGATCGGCGCGGACGGTGGGCGGAAGCTGCTGGACGACGCGCTCGCGGTGCAGGACGCGCACTTCTGGGAGGACGAGCACGGCCTGGTCGCCGACTCCTGGAACCGTTCCTGGACCGAGCTGGAGCCCTACCGCGGCGTCAACGCGAACATGCACACCGTGGAGGCGCTGCTGGCCGCCGCCGACGTCACCGGCGACCGCCGCTGGTCCGACCGCGCGGCCCGCATCGTCGAGAACGTGGTGCACGGTTTCGCCCGCGACGGCGGCTGGCGGCTGCCGGAGCACTTCGACCCGAGCTGGAACGTGCGGCTGGACTACAACCGGGACAAGCCCGCCGACCAGTTCCGCCCGTACGGGGTGACCATCGGCCACCTGCTGGAGTGGTCCCGGCTGGCCCTGCACGTGCGGCACGCGCTGGGGGAGCGGGCGCCCGCCTGGCTGCTCGACGACGCGCGGGAGCTGTTCGCCACCGCCGTCCGCGACGGCTGGGACGTGGACGGGGCGGCGGGCTTCGTCTACACCACCGACTTCGACGGCGCCCCGGTGGTGCGCAACCGGCTGCACTGGGTGATCGCGGAGGCGCTGGCCACCGCGTGGGCGCTGCACCAGGCCACCGGCGACGAGGAGTACGCCCGCTGGTTCACCACCTGGGCCGAGCACGCCGAGCGCCACTTCGTGGACCGCGAGCTCGGGTCCTGGCGCCACGAGCTCGACGAGCACAACCGGCCGGCCGCCACGGTCTGGGAGGGCAAGCCCGACCTGTACCACGCGTACCAGGCGACGCTGCTGCCGCGGCTGCGGCCTGCCGCGTCGTTCATCGGCGCGCTGACCGGCTGATCGCCTGCTGAACGCCCTGCCCGTGCGGCAGGGCGTTCTTCTCGGCCGAAGATCTCTGCGATCCGAATTCGTTCAGTGTCAACTGAAATCAAATCCGCGGGCGGCCGGTGTCGATCCGCGCGCAGCGGGTAGCCGGGAGGGCGCGATGACGTCCACCCCGCGAAGGAGGCGGCCGTGAAGATCGTTGCCGTCCTGTACCCCGGCCCCACCGAGCAGCACGTCGACCACTCCGGGCTGGAAGTGCTCGGCAGCACCGAAGGCGCGCTGGGGCTGCGCAAGCAGCTCGAATCCGAAGGCCACGAGTACGTCGTGCTCAGCGATCGGGACGAGGCGCTGCGCGAGCACCTGCCCGACGCCGACGTGTTCATCACGACCCCGTTCTGGCCGACCTACCTCTCCGGCGACGACCTCCGCCGCGCGCCGCGGCTGAAGCTGGTGCTGACCGCGGGCGTCGGCTCCGACCACGTCGACTCGGACACCGCGGCCGAACTCGGCATCACCGTCGCCGAGGTCACCGGCAGCAACGTGGTCAGCGTCGCCGAGCACGCCGTGATGCAGCTGCTGACCCTGGTGCGCAACTACATCCCGGCCTACCAGCAGGTGGTCGACGGCCGCTGGGACATCGCCGACATCGCCGCCCGGTCGCACGACATCGAGGACAAGACCGTCGGCATCATCGGCATGGGCCAGATCGGGCAGCGGATCGCGTTGCGGCTCAAGGGGTTCGACGTGCGGATGCTGTACAACACCCGGCACCGCCGCAGCAGCACCGAAGAAGCCGTGTTCGGCGCCCGGTTCAAGCACCTCGACGACCTGGTGGCGCAGTCGGACGCGATCGTGCTGTCCTGCCCGCTGACGTCCGAGACCAAGGGGATGTTCGGCGAGGAGCGGTTGCGCTCGATGCGGCCCGGCGCGTGGCTGGTGAACATCGCGCGCGGCCAGATCGTCGACACCGACGCGCTGGTGCGGGTGCTGGAGGACGGGCACCTCGGCGGCTACGCGGGCGACGTCTGGTACCCGCAGCCCGCCCCCGCCGACCACCCGTGGCGCAGCATGCCGGGGCACGCGCTGACCCCGCACGTCTCGGGCACCAGCCTCGAAGCGCAGCAGCGCTACGCGGCCGGCGTGCGGGACTCGGTGCGCCGGTTCCTCGCGGGCGAGCCCATCCAGGACGATTACGTCGTCGCCTGAGCCCATCGGGTGGACGGCCCGTCCTGAACGGGCCGTCCGCTCAGCGCGCTCGGCCGTGGCGCCAGCGGACGATCCGCTCCACCAGGCGCATCGTCCGGGCCGTGCGCTCGAAGCTCATCAGCGCCATGCCCGGGAGCGCGAACCGCTGCCGGGTCAGCGAGTGCGATCGGCTGAACTCCAGCAGGCCCTCCGCGCCGTGGATGCGGCCGAACCCGGAGGCGCCGACCCCGCCGAACGGCAGCGCCGCCACCGCCGCGAAGCCCAGCACCGCGTTCACCGAGGTCGCCCCGGCGCGGATCCGCCGCGCGATCTCCATGCCGCGCCCGCGGGAGAACACGGTGGCCGCCAGCCCGAAGTCGGTGGCGTTGGCCAGCCGCACCGCCTCGTCGACCGACTCCACGGTGCGGACCGTGACCGTCGGGCCGAAGGTCTCCTCGCGGACGGCGGCGGAATCCTCGTCGGCGTCCACCAGCAGCACCGGATCCACGTACGGCGGGCTCACCGACTCCGCGCCGCCGACCCGGGCCGTGGCGCCGTGCTCGAGCGCGTCCGCGACGTGCCCGCGCACGATCTCCACCTGCGCGGGCACCGTCATCGGCCCGTAGTGCACCCCGGCCCGCACCCGGCGCAGCCTGTGCTCCAGCTCGGTGAGGAACCGATCCCGCACCTCGCGGACCACGTAGATCCGCTCCACGCCCACGCAGGTCTGCCCGCTGTTGGACATCGCGCCCCACGCGGCGGCGTCCGCGGCCGCGGTCAGGTCGGCATCGGCGGCGACGATCAGCGCGTCCTTGCCGCCGCACTCGACGAGCACCGGGGTCAGCGTCTCCGCGCAGGTCGCCATGATCTTCTTACCGGTGGCGGTGGAGCCGGTGAACGCGAGCTTGTCCACTCCGGCCCGGCACAGCGCCGCCCCGGTCTCCCCACCGCCTTGCACCGCGCTCAGCACGCCGGCGGGCGCGTCCGGGTTCGCCGCCGCGAACGCCTCGACGTACCAGCGGCCGACGGCGGGCGTGTGCTCGCTGGGCTTGAACACGACCGCGTTGCCCGCGGCGAGCGCGTAGGCGATGGAGCCGTTCGGGGTGAACAGCGGGTAGTTCCACGGCCCGATCACGCCGACCACGCCCAGTGGACGCTGCTCGACCCGCGCCGCGTGGTTGGCCATCAGCGGGCCGGGAGAGACCGACCGGGGACGCAGCACCGAGCGGGCGTGGCGCGCGGCCCAGCGGATGTGCTCCAGGGTGAGGGTGAGTTCGAGGAACACGTCGTCGCGGGGCTTGCCGTTCTCGGCGCGGACGAGCGCGGTGATCTCCTCGGCGTGCCGGGTCAGGTGCGCGGCCCAGCGCAGCAGGCGGCGTTCCCGGTCGGCGAAGCCGAGGCCCGCCCACCAGGTCGAGGCCTCGCGGGCGCGGGCGACGGCGGCGGCGACCTGCTCGGGGCCGTCGACGTCGAACTCGGCGACCAGGCCGCCATCAGCGGGATCGGTGGACCGCAGCCGCGGTGTCGGGTCGGTCATGGTCGCTCACAGCCCGTAGGTCTTGCCGATGATGTCGCGCTGGATCTCGCTGGTGCCGCCGTACACGGTGGACACGACGGTGGAGCGCAGCAACGCCTCCATCCCGTACTCGGTGGCGTAGCCGTAGCCGCCGAGCATCTGCATCCCTTCCAAGGACACGTGCTTGGCCAGCTCGGTGCACTTGAGCTTCGCCATCGACGCCTCGCGCGGAAAGGTGCGCTCCGGTGCCTCGTCGATCTGCCGCGCCACGTCGTCGACGAGCAGCCGGGCGCATTCCAGTTCCGTGGCCATGTCGGCGATCCGGTGCCGCAGCGCCTGGAAGGTGCCGATGGGGCGGCCGAACTGCTCGCGCTCCTTCACGTAGGCCACGGTGTCGTCGAACGCGCGGCGCGCGGTGCCGAGCATCAGCGCGGCGAGGATCATCCGCTCCAGGTTCAGCCCGGCCATCAGCTGCTTCCAGCCCTGGTCCACGGTGCCGACCACGGCGTCGTCGGGCAGGAAGCAGTCGGTGAAGTACAGGTCGTTGACCTCGCGCCCGCCCATGGTGTCGATGCCCTGGATCTGGAGGCCGGGGGTGCCGGTGGGCACCACGAACTGGGTCAGTCCCTCGTGCTTGGTGCCGCCGGACCCGGTGCGGGCGATGAGCAGCACGTGGTCGGCGAGGTGCGCGTTGGAGCACCACGTCTTCTGCCCGTTGACCACCCAGCCGCCGTCGCGCCGCTCGGCCTTGCAGGTGAGCGCGCCGACGTCGGATCCGGCGCCCGGCTCGGACATGGAGATCGCTTCGACCCGGCCGCGCACGACGCCTTCGAGGATGGTGCGCTTCTGCTCCGGCGTGCCGAACTTCGCGTAGGCGGCGGCGGAGATGATGGTGGTGGCGAAACCGCCGATGGGTGCGCGGCCGTAGGCGGTCTCCTCCAGGAACAGGCACAGGTCGGTCATGCCGAGCCCCGCGCCGCCGTGCTCCTCGGGGATGTGGACGCCCAGCCAGCCCAGATCGGCCATCTTGGCGTAGAGCTCCTGGTTGTGCAGGTGCGTCCCGCCGTCGGTGAGCTCGTCGCGCTGCTGCTTGCTGCCGCATTCGCGGCGGCAGAACTCGGAGATCGCCTGGACGAAGTCGCGTCGCTCGTCGCTGAGGACTCGGGGCATGGTCGTTTCCTTCCGGGATGGCCGGACGTGATCCCTCGGAGAGTGGTCGGCCGCGGCGGGCCGGACCTCCGGTGAACTGTAAATCCCGATTAACTTAGTGGCAAGGACGTGCCGATCCACCTGCTGCGACGGGGAAAAACCAGCTGGAGGAGCAATGCGCGTGCGATTCACGGTTCACCCGAGCGGGCGCTCCGGTTGCGCCGGACGCGGTGCGGTCAGACGCGGTGCAGCACGTCCAGCGCGAGGTGCGCGGCCTGCTCCGGGGTGGCCGGCTGCGCGCTCGCCATCGCCAGGTCGTTGATCATGTTCAACGCGGCCTGCGCGGTCACCTGCGCGTGCTGGGCGTCCGGGCGCACCCGCTCGGCCACCAGCGTCCACTGCCGCACGTGGTCGCGCTGCGCCCGCCGCAGCTCGTGCCGGTCCCCGGTGGGCAGGTTCTTGTACTCCGAGAGGTAGACGGCGAGCAGGTCCCGGTTGCGGAACGCGAAGTCCACGTAGGCCGCGACCAGCCCGCGCCGCGCGGCCTCGGCGTCCGGGGCGTCGGCCACCGCCTGCCCGCACGCCGAGGTGAGCCGGTCGGCGGCCCGGTAGTACACCGCGGCCAGCAGGTCGGCCTTGCCGCTGAAGTGGCGGTACACGCTGGAAGCGTTGATGCCCGCCGCGGTGCCGATCTCCTCCATGCTCACGGCGTGGAAGCCGCGCCGCCGGAACAGCGGCACGGCCGCGGCCAGCAGCTTCTCCCGCCGCGCGGCCAGGTCGGGGACCCCGTTCCCGGCCGGTGCGGCCGAGGTGGGGGAGTCGGCGGGCGGATCGGCGGCCAGCAGCACCGCCGCGATCGAGCGCAACCTCGCCTGGGCCACCTTGTCGCCGAGCGCGACGCGGTGCGTGGACCAGCCGGCGATGCCGCTGAGCGAAGCCGAGGCCAGCAGCCGTGCGGTGGCCGCGGGCAGTTCCGGGCGCACCGCGGCGAGCCGGTGCGCGAGCACCGAGATCAGGTCGCCCAGGCAGCGGGCCACGTGCCTGCGGTCCTCGTCGTCGAGGTGGCGCGCTTCCCACTGGTAGAGCCGGATGCTGCGGCGGCGGTGCACGACCAGTTCGGCGACCGCCCGCACGACCGCGTCCAGCTTGTCCCGGTCGCTGCCGGGTTCGGCGTCGGCCCTCCGCGCGCATTCGGTGAGCGCCGCGGCGAACTCGCGGGCCGCGTGGGCGAGGATGCCCTGCTTGTTGGGGAAGTGGCGGTAGATCGCCGGTCCGGTGATCCCGGCGGCGGAGGCGATCTCGCCGAGGCCGACGCCGTGGTAGCCGCGTTCGCTGAACAGCTCCGCGGCGATGGCGGAGATCTGCGCCCGCCGGTCGCCGGTGCGCAGGCGCGAGGTGCCGCGGGTGCCGGTGCCGCGCGTGCCCGGAGATGCCATGAGTGATACCTCCGTTGCTCGCCGCACCGTCGCGCGCCGACTTTACACTTCGGCGCTCTCGGTGGCAGAGCTGGCGGTCGTGGCCTTGACGGTCTTCGACGACGACACCTATGTTAATCGTAATTCGCATCGTGCCCGGGTTCCCGACCCGCACGTGGAGGAGCCACCGCGCCCGGTGCGCCGACCCTTCCCCGGATCACCGTCGATCGTGGAGGCGCCCAGTGAACGACACCGCAGGCAGCAGGCGACCACCCGGCGCGACCCCGGTGCCCCGGCGTTCCGGGCGGGCGGCATGACCGCCGCGGTGCGCGTCCCGCAACCGCTGACCGGGGACGCGGCGTGGGAACTGGTCGAACGGGCCCAGCGCGGTGACCGGATCGCGTTCGGCAGGCTCTACGAGCGGTACCGCCCGCTGGTCAGCAACTTCCTGTGCGCGCGGATCCGCGACTTCAGCACCGTCGAGGACCTCGTGCACGAGACGTTCGCGCGAGCGCTGCACAACATCCGCACCGTCCGGCGCGGCAGCGACGATCCGGGCGCGTGGTTCGTCACCATCGCCCGCCACCTGCTGCTGGATCACCTCAAGTCCGCGCGCAACCGCCGCGAGGTCGTCACCGCCGACTTCGACCCGGACCGGCGCAGCGCCGACGCGCTGGAGGACCTGGTGCTGGACCGGTTGATGGCCGACCGGCTGTGGTCCCGAGCCGGTGACCTCAGCGACGACCAGCACCGCTGCCTGGTGCTGCGGTTCGCACTGGGCCTGACCGTGGAGCAGACCGCCAGCCGGATGGGGCGCGATGGCGGCGCGGTGCGCGCCCTGCAGTACCGGGCGGTCCGGCGGCTCGGCGCGCTGCTGCGCGAGGACTCCTGGGAGCACGTCCCGCATCCCCGGTGACCGCATCGCCCCGGCTCGCTTCCGGCCAGACCGGGAGGCCGCGGCGGTGTTCCGCGGAGATCCGGTGACCTTCGAACCGGCCCGGTCCCATCCGCATGCTCGATGTGCTCCGCCATCGGCGGGGTGGCCTGCCGCGGCGCGCGCGAACCCGCCGCCGACCGGTGCGCTGGACGGCGCGCAACAGGATCGACGTGCCGGCGCCTCCCGGTCGTCGGCTGCGGCGACAGCGCGCCCGCCCGGTCGGCCCCCGGTCGGCCCCCGGGCCCCCCCCCCCCGGGGGGGGGGGGCCCCCCCCGGGGGGGGGGGCCCCCGGCCGCCCCCCCCCGGGGGGCCCGCACCGAACCGCGTCCCTCAGCGGCCGCGCCGCGCCTGCGTTCGACGACGACGGCACCGGCGGGCCGGGTGGCTCAGCCGTGCAGCGCCCGGTCCGGAACGCCGAACCGCTCGGAGGCGCTCAGCTCCTGGTGCCAGTGCGGGTAGATCAGGTACGGCTTGCTGATCTCGTCGAGCTTCCGGAACTCGTCGTCGCTGAGCCGCACCTCGGTCGCCCCGAGGTTGTCCCGCAGCTGCTCGTCCTTGCGGGCGCCGATGACCAGCGAGGTGACCCCCGGCTTGCGCAGCAGGTAGGCCAGCGAGATCTGCGCCGGGGACACCCCGTGCGAGGAGGCGATGTCCACCACTTCCTCGATGGTGTCGTAGAGCTTCTCGGCGTCGCGCACCGGTGGCTCGTTCCAGTCCTCCTCCAGGTGCCTGCCGTCGGCGGCCTGCTGGCCGCGCCGGTACTTGCCGGAGAGCAGCCCGCCGGCCAACGGGCTCCACACCAGCACGCCCAGGCCCTGGTCGATCGAGGCCGGGATCAGCTCGTACTCGGCGTCGCGGCTCTCCAGCGAGTAGTAGATCTGGTTCGCCACGAACCGCTGGTAGCCGAGCCGGTCCGCCAGGCCCAGCGCCTTGAGCAGCTGCCAGCCCGCGTAGTTGGACACCCCCAGGTAGCGGACCTTGCCGGAGCGGACCAGCGTGTCCAGCGCTTCGAGGGTCTCCTCCAGCGGCGTCTGCCCGTCCCACTCGTGCACGTGGTAGAGGTCGACGTGGTCGGTGTCGAGCCGGCGCAGGCTGGCCTCCGCCTGCGAGATGATGTGGTGCCGGGAGAGCCCGGCGTCGTTCGGGCCGTCGCCCATGACCATCCGGACCTTCGTGGAGATCAGCACGTCGTCGCGCTTGCCCGCGATGGCCTTGCCGACGATCTGCTCGGCGACGCCGGTCGAGTACATGTTCGCCGTGTCGATCAGGTTGACCCCGGCGTCGAGGCACATGTCGATCTGCCGCTTGGCGCCGTCGACGTCCACGTCGCCGAGCTTGGCGAAGTTGCCCTCGCCGCCGTACGTCATCGTGCCCAAGGTCAGCGTCGAGACACGCAGTCCGGATCGTCCCAGCTGGCGGTACTCCACTGTTGTTCCTCCTGTCGGCGTGCGCGGCGGACCGGTCGCGGTCCCCAGGATCAACGATCAGCGGAAGGGTGTAGTTCCCGGTCCCGACCGCGCCCGGACGCGTTCACCCTTCCCGGTGGAGCGGCAGGTGCTCGTGGTGGACTACGCCGTCCCGGATGTCACCGGTCGCGGTGAACCCGGTGTCGTCGACGTCGTCGAGGTGACTCCCGGTGACGGTGCAGCCGTCGGTGCGGGCGCTCGCCCGGTTCGTGCGGGCCTCGTCGTAGCGCCCGTCGGCCCGCGGCTCCTGGCGGATGTGGCCCGTCGGCGGTCACCCACGTGCCGGCCACGCCCACCGGCCGGTCCTGTTCGGGTTCCCGATCGCGTTCGTGCCGAGCCGAGCATGCGGCCGGGCGGTAGGTGGCGGGGAGGCGGCGCGGTTCCCGGGTTTCTTGCGCCCGCCACCGGTTGAGTACACAGTGGACTGAGTCCGGTAACGCGAATTCCCTTCACCACACGAAGGTGTTCCTCCATCCTGCGTGGCGACCGGTGCCGGTCCTAGTCTTGCCGGACCACCCAGGTCGCAGGCGGGTGAGGGGGCCATTGTGGACATGTCACGGGCTCGTGGACGACCTGCCCACGAGCGCACCACCGCGCGGGTACCGGACTTCGCGGCGCAGCTGCCCGACAGCGCGGCCGTGCTCGCGCGGGCCGACGGCGAGAACTTCCCCGTCGCGGCGCGAGTGCTGCCGCGGGGCCCGCGCACCCACCTGATGGCGCTCTACGGCTACTTCCGGCTCGTCGACTACGCCGGGGACGACGCGCCCGGCAACCGCGAAGTCCTGCTCGACCACCTCGAAACCGACCTCGGCCACGCCTACCGCGGCACCCCGCGGCTCCCGCTGCTCAAAGCACTCGCACCCACCATCCGCGCCTGCGGCCTGCCGCAGGAGGTGCTGGTGCGGCTGATCGACGCGAACCGGCGGGACCAGCACGTGCACCGCTACCGCACCTTCACCGAGCTCGTCGACTACTGCGCGCTCTCGGCGAACCCCGTCGGCGAATCCGTGCTGCACGTCTTCGGCTGCGCCCGTCCCGACCTGGTCGCCCTCTCCGACCGCATCTGCACCGCGCTGCAGATCCTGGAGCACTGCCAGGACGTGCTCGAAGACCACCGCGCGGGCCGCGTCTACCTGCCCGAAGCGGACCTGCGCCACTACGGCTGCGCGCCCGAGGAACTGGAATCGGGCCGGGTCCCCGCGCATTGGCGGGCGCTGCTGCGCTTCCAGGTCGTGCGCGCGCACCGGATGCTCGAATCCGGCGCGCCCCTGGTCGGCAAGCTGCCGATGCCCGCCCGGCTCGCCGTCGCCGGGTACGTGGCGGGCGGACGCGCCACCGTCCACGCGTTCACCGCCGCCCGGTTCGACCCGATCAGCGGGGACGTGACCCCCGCCCGCGCCCGCACCGCCGCCGAATCGGTGCGCTTGCTGCTGTCAGGAGGTACCTGGTGACCACCTCGGTTCCGGAGGCGTACCGGGAGTGCGAGCGGATCACCCGCGAGCGCGCGCGCAACTTCTCCTACGGGATCAGGTTGCTGCCGGGGCCGAAGCGGCGGGCGCTGTCCGCGGTGTACGCGTTCGCCCGCCGCGTCGACGACATCGGCGACGGCGAGCTGCCCGCCGCCGAGAAGCTGCGGCTGCTGGCCGAAGCCCGCACCGCGCTGCACCACGCGAGCCCGCGGTCCGCGGACCCGGTGCTGGTGGCGCTGGCCGACGCCGAATCGCGGCTGGCACTGCCGATGTCCGCCTTCGACGAGCTCATCGACGGCTGCGAAGCGGACGTGCGCGGCACCAAGTACCTGACCTTCGAGGACCTGCTGCACTACTGCCGCTGCGTCGCCGGATCGATCGGCAGGCTCTCGCTCGGGGTGTTCGGCACCACCGACCGGGCCGTGGCCGAACGCCGTGCCGACTCCCTCGGCGTCGCGCTGCAGCTCACCAACATCCTGCGCGACGTGCGCGAGGACCACGGCAACGGGCGCGTCTACCTGCCCGCGGAGGATCTGCAGCGCTTCGGCGTGCACCTCGTCCCCGGCGAACCCGGCCCGGTCGCGAGCGACGCCGACGGGCTCGCCCGGCTCGTGCGGTTCGAGGTCGCCCGCGCCGAGCAGTGGTACCGGGAGGGCTTCGGGCTGCTGCCGATGCTCGACCGCCGCAGCCGGGCCTGCTGCGCGTCCATGTCCGGGATCTACCACGAGGTGCTGCAAGCCATCGCCGCCGCGCCCTCGCGGGCGATGCGGCGGCGCACCTCGCTGCCCGCCTGGCGCAAGGCCGGCGTGGCGGCCCGCTCGTTGGCGGGGATGGCGCCGTGAACCGCGCCGTGCTCGTCGTCGGCGGCGGCCTCGCCGGGCTCACCGCGGCGCTGCGCTGCGCCGACCAGGGCTTCGAGGTGACGTTGCTGGAAGCGCGGTCCCGGCTCGGCGGCGCCGCGGGATCGTTCCGCCGCGGCGACCTCGACGTCGACACCGGGCAGCACGTGATCCTGCGCTGCTACACCGCCTACCGCGCGCTGCTGCGCCGGTTCGGCGCCGCCGACGGGATCCACGTGCAGCCGAAGTTGCGGATCCCGGTGCTGCGACCCGACGCGCCGCCGAGCGTGCTGCGGCGCTGGCAGGCGCCCGCCCCGCTGCACCTGGCACCCGCGCTGCTCGGCTACCGGGCCCTGACGCCCGCCGAACGGCTCGGCGCCGCGCGGACCGCGCTCGCGCTGCGCGCGCTGGACCCGGCCGACCCGGAGCTCGACGAGCACAGCTTCGGGGACTGGCTGCGCTCCCGCGGCGAATCGGCGCGAGCCGTGGACGCGCTGTGGGGGCTGCTGTCGGTGGCCGCGCTCAACGCCCAGCCCGACCGCTCCTCGCTGGCGCTGGCGGTGAAGGTCTTCCGCACCGGCGTGCTCGACGGCACCGATTCCGCCGACATCGGCATCCCGCGCCGCCCGCTCGGCGCGCTGCACGACACCGCGGCGCACCGGGCGCTGCACGCCGCCGGGGTGCGGGTCCTGCTGCGCACCAAGGCGGTCGGGCTGCGCCGGGACGCGCTCGGCTGGCGCGTGCCCGTGCGCGGGCGCGGCGGTGAGGACGTGCTCAACGCCGACTCCGTGGTCGTGGCCGTGCCGCACCAGCACGCCACCGCGCTGCTGACCGGGCTGCCGCTGCCCGCGGTACCGCGCTGGTCCGGGCTCTCGGCGGCGCCCATCGTCAACGTGCACGTGCACTACGACCGGGCGGTGCTGGCCGAGCCGATGGCCGCGGTGCTCGACTCGCTGGTGCAGTGGCTGTTCGACCGGACCGCGATCGCGGGCGCGCGGCACGGCCAGTACCTGGCCCTCTCGTTGTCCGCCGCGCAGGACCTGCTCGACCGGCGCACCGACGAGCTGCGCGAGCTGTTCCTGCCCGCCCTGCGGGATCTGCTGCCCGCGGCCCGGCAGGCCCGCGTCGACGACTTCTTCGTCACCCGCGAACCGCGCGCGACTTTCGACCAGGCCCCCGGCACGCGGGCGATGCGTCCCGCGGCGGACACCGGGCTCACCGGGCTGGTGCTGGCAGGCGCGTGGACCGCCACCGGCTGGCCCGACACCCTCGAAGGCGCTGTGCGCAGCGGAGAACGGGCCGCGCGCGTCGTGCGAGCGGCCACCGGCGACGCCCGGCAGACGGGCGTGGAGGTGTCCCGATGACCATTGCCGTCCCCAGCGCGCTGACCACCTCGCGACGGCAGGTGGAGCCCGCACTCCGGGCCGCGGTCGGCGAGCTCGACGAGCACACCCGGCTGGTCTGCGAGTACCACTTCGGCTGGGTGCACGCCGACGGCAGACCCGACGGGCGCACCGGCAAGGCGCTGCGGCCCGCGCTGGTGCTGCTCGCCGCTGCCGCCGCCGTCGAGGACGCCCCCGCCCCGTTCCGGGAAGCGGCCGCGGTGGAACTGGTGCACAACTTCTCGCTGCTGCACGACGACCTGATGGACGACGACACCTCCCGGCGGCACCGGCCCACCGCGTGGACGGTGTTCGGCAGGCCCGCCGCGCTGCTGGCCGGGGACGCGCTGCTCGCGCTCGGCACCAGCGTGCTCGTCGACCCGCCGGCCCCGCACGCCGCCGACGCGGTGCGGATGCTCGGCTCGGCGACCGGGCGGCTCATCGTCGGGCAGGCCGCCGACCTCGACTTCGAGCGGCGGCACGACGTGGGGCTCGGCGAGTGCCTGCGGATGGTCGAGGGCAAGACCGCGGCGCTGCTCGGGTGCGCCTGCGGGCTCGGCGCGCTGGCCGCGGGCGCGGATCCGGCCGTCGTGTCGCGGCTGCGGACCTTCGGCGAGGAGCTGGGGATGGCCTTCCAGCTCGTCGACGACCTGCTCGGCCTGTGGGGAGATCCGGCGACCACCGGGAAACCGGTGCTCTCCGACGTGCGGGCGCGGAAGAAGACGGCGCCCGTCGTGCACGCCCTCACCTCCGGGACCGCGGCGGGAGAGCGGCTGCACCGGCTCTACCAGGACCCCGAGCAGCTCGTCGGCGACCGCGCCGAACTCGCCGCCGACCTGGTGCGCCAGGCCGGTTCGAAGGAGTGGGCCGAGAACGAATGCGAACGCAGGCTGACCGCCGCGCTCGCGCAGCTGCCCACCGGCGGCCGGACCGGCCCCGCGGTGGACGCCCTGACCGAACTCGCGGAATTCATCGTGCGGAGGCAATGGTGACCGAACAGCTGACCCGATCCGGGACCGAGGAGCAGACCCTGCCGGACCTGCCGCTGGGCAGCGGTGTCCGCGCGCACGCGGCGCTGCTGTCGGCCCAGGAGCACCTGCTGTCCCTGCAGGACACCGACGGCTGGTGGAAGGGGGAGTTGCAGACCAACGTCACCATGGACGCCGAAGACCTGCTGATGCGCCAGTTCCTCGGCATCCGCACCCCCGCCGAGACCGAGCGCGGCGCGCGCTGGATCCGCTCCCAGCAGCGCGAGGACGGCACCTGGGCGACCTACTTCGGCGGCCCCGGAGACCTGTCCACCACCGTCGAGGCCTACACCGCGCTCAAGCTCGCGGGCGACGACCCCGAGGCCGAGCACATGGCGGCGGCCCGTTCCTGGATCCTCGCCCGGGGCGGCATCGAGGAGACCCGGGTGTTCACCCGGATCTGGCTGGCGCTGTTCGGCGAGTGGTCCTGGGACGAGCTGCCCGCGATGCCGCCGGAAGTGGTGCTGCTGGGCAAGTCGGTGCCGCTGAACCTGGCGGACTGGGCGTGCTGGGCCCGGCAGACCGTGGTGCCGCTGACCGTCGTGTGCACGCTGCGGCCGAGTCGCGACCTGGGCGTGGGCGTCGGGGAACTGCGCACCGGGCGGGTCCCGCAGCGCTCCACCGGCGCGTGGGACCGGGCGTTCCACGCGCTCGACGCGGTCCTGCACCGCTACCAGCGCCGTCCGCTGCGGTCGCTGCGGGAGCTGGCGATGCGCCGGGCCGCCGAGTGGATCGTCGCGCGGCAGGAGGCCGACGGGTCCTGGGGCGGCATCCAGCCGCCGTGGGTGTACTCGCTGCTGGCGCTGCACCTGCTCGGCTACCCGCTGGAGCACCCCGTGCTGCGGGAGGGCATCGCCGGGCTCGACGGGTTCACCGTCCACGAGCAGACGGCGGACGGGCCGGTGCGCAGGCTGGAGGCGTGCCAGTCGCCGGTGTGGGACACCGTGCTGACCGTGCAGGCGCTGCGCGACTCCGGGCTGCCCGCCGACCACCCGGCGCTGCGCTGCGCAGCGGACTACCTGCTCGACGAGGAGGTGCGGGTGACCGGTGACTGGGCGGTGCGCAGGCCGAACCTGGCGCCCGGCGGGTGGGCCTTCGAGTTCGAGAACGACGGGTACCCCGACACCGACGACACCGCCGTCGCGCTGCTGGCGCTCAACCGGATCCAGCACACGAAGCCCGCCGAGGTCCGCCGCGCCATCGACCGCGGGGTGCACTGGCTGCGCGGCATGCAGTCCCGCGACGGCGGCTGGGGCGCGTTCGACGCGGACAACACCCGCAAGCTCGTCACCCGGCTCCCGTTCTGCGACTTCGGCGAGGTCATCGACCCGCCGTCGGCGGACGTCACCGCCCACGTGGTGGAGGCGCTGTCCGCGGTCGGGCACCGCGACGACCCGGCGGTGCGCGCCGGGGTCCGCTGGCTGCTGGAGAACCAGGAGGCCGGCGGTTCCTGGTTCGGCCGCTGGGGCGCCAACCACGTCTACGGCACCGGAGCGGTGGTGCCCGCGCTGGTCGAGGCCGGGGTACCCGCGAACCACCCGTCGCTGCGGCGCGCGGCGCGCTGGCTGGAGCAGCACCAGAACGCCGACGGCGGCTGGGGCGAGGACATGCGCTCCTACACCGACGAGCGCTGGATCGGCGTCGGCACCTCCACCGCCTCGCAGACCGGGTGGGCGCTGATGGCGCTGCTCGCGCTGGGCAGGCACACCACCGAGGCGGTGCGCAACGGGGTCGAGCACCTGGCGGCCACCCAGCGCGCGGACGGCACCTGGGACGAGCCGCACTACACCGGCACCGGGTTCCCCGGCGACTTCTCGATCAACTACCACCTGTACCGGCTGATCTTCCCGCTCACCGCGCTCGGCCGGTACGAGCGCGCGGTCGCCGAGCGGTGATCGGGGCGCGGCGGTGAGCGCGGCGGCGCGACGGCGGACCGGTGGTGCAGCCACCGGTTCCCGGGTGCTGCTGTGCGCGCCGCTGCGCTGCGAGGCGGTCGCGCTGCGCGGCGCGACCGGTTCACCGGTGCTGCGCGCCGGGCTCGGGCCGGGGCGCAGCGCGCGCCGCGTCGCCGGGGTTCCGCTCGGTCCCGAGGACGCGCCGGTCCTGCTCGGCCTGGGCGGGGGAGTGGGGGATACCGGTCCCGGCGCGGTCGTGGTCGTCGACGAGGACCGCGACGAGGCGGGCAGCGTGCTGCTGCCCGGGGCGGCCGGGCTGGCCGAGCTCCTCCGCGGCGCCGGGTTCCCGGTGCTGGTCGGTCCCGTCGCCAGCGCGGACCACCTGGTCGGCGGCGTCGAGCGCGCCGCGCTGGCCACCACGGGCGTGGTGGCGGTGGACATGGAATCGGCCGCGGTGGCGCGCTCGGCGGGGGACCGGTTGTGCGCCGTGGTGCGGGTCGTCGTCGACACCGCGCGGACTCCGCTGCTGCACCCGCGCACCGCCGACCGGGGGCTGCGCGCCCTGCTGCGGCTGCGGCGGCTCGCTCCCGCGGTGACCGCGTGGGCCGCCTCGTCGCGGCGATGTCGGCCCGCGACGACCGACCACCCGCGGTGACGACCCGCCGTCCCGACCCCACCCGAGCTGGAGGTACTGACATGGGAATTCCGCTGCGCCAAGCCGTCCGCGTCGGCTCCTACCTCGTGCGGCAGAAGCTCGCGCGACGCGAGAAGTTCGCCCTCACCCTGGAGCTCGAACCGCTGTTCGCCTGCAACCTGGCCTGCGCCGGCTGCGGCAAGATCCAGCACCCGGCCAGCGTGCTCAAGCAGCGCATGCCGGTGGACCGGGCGCTGGCCGCCGTCGAGGAGTGCGGCGCCCCGGTCGTGTCCATCGCCGGTGGCGAACCGCTGATGCACCCCGAGATCGAGGTGATGGTCGCCGAGCTGGTGCGGCGCAAGAAGTTCGTCTACCTGTGCACGAACGCGCTGCTGATGCCCCGCAAGATCGATAAGTTCACGCCGTCGCCGTACTTCTCCTGGGCGGTGCACATCGACGGGCTGCAGGAGCGCCACGACGCCTCGGTGTGCAAGCAGGGCGTGTTCGACCAGGCGGTGGAGAACGTGCGCGAGGCGCAGCGCCGCGGCTTCCGGGTCACCACCAACAGCACGTTCTTCAGCACCGACACGCCCGCGTCGGTGATCGAGGTGCTCGACTACCTCAACGACGAGCTCCAGGTCGACCAGATGATGCTCTCGCCCGCCTACGCCTACGACAAGGCGCCCGACCAGGAGCACTTCCTCGGCGTCACCGAGACCCGCGAGCTGTTCGCGAAGGTCTTCGCCGACGGCAGGCGCAAGAAGTGGCGGTTCAACCACTCGCCGCGGTTCCTGGACTTCCTGGAGGGCAAGGTCGACTTCGGCTGCACCGCGTGGGCGATCCCGTCCTTCTCGCTGCACGGCTGGCAGCGGCCCTGCTACCTGATGGGTGACGGGTACGCGCAGAGCTACCGGGAGCTGATCGACGAGACCGACTGGGAGTCCTACGGGCGCGGCCGGGATCCGCGGTGCGCCAACTGCATGGCTCATTGCGGTTATGAGCCCACCGCGGTACTGGCCACGATGGGTTCACTACGCGAATCGATTCGTGCCCTGAAGGGGTGAGGGATACCACCCGAACCACTGTTGATCAGCAACGATGCGGTTACCCTTGTGGTCCCGCCCCCGACGACGGACACCGATACGCATGAAGCAGCCATCGCAGGTCGTGCACCTCGACGCGCTCCCATCGCACCTGTGGCACGCCGCCAAGCACCTGGGCGAAACGGTCGTCGCACCGCTGGTGCTGTTCTACGTCCTGTTCACCTTCACCGGTCTGACCGGTGGACTGATCGCCGCACTCGTGTGGGGCGTCGGCGCCGTCGCCGTCCGCCTCGTGCTCCGGCTGCGGGTGCCGCTGGTGCTGATGCTGACCACCGGGGTGCTGGTGGTGCGGACCGTCGTCGGGTTCGCCACGAACAGCTCGTTCCTGTACTTCCTGGAACCGAGCCTGCAGAACTTCCTGGTGGCCGTGCTGTTCCTCGGGTCGCTGCTGTTCGAACGGACGCTCATCGCCAAGCTCGCCGACGACTTCTGCATCCTGCCGCCGTCGCTGATCGGCAACGCCCGGGTGCAGCGGTTCTTCCGGCGGGTGTCGCTGCTGTGGGCGCTGGTGTTCACGATCAACGGCTTCACCACGCTGTGGGCGCTCGCCCAGGCCACCATCGGGCACTTCCTGCTGGCCAGCACGGCAGGCTCGTTCAGCCTGGTCGCGGTGGCCGCGGTCGCCTCGATCTGGTGGCTGCGCCGCGAGCTGCGCGGTGAGGGGATCACGCTGCGCTTCGCCCGCGCGGCCTGAGCATCCGCGGTCGCACGGCCCACCGATCCGGTCCAGCCGGGTCGGTGGGCCGTTCTCGTGAGCGCCCTCAGCCGAAGCGGTGGGCGAGGCGGTGGAAGGTCGCGGGCAGCGCGCCCTGCGCCCGGGCGGCGAGACCCAGCCAGCTCGGCACGAACACCTCCGCCGTGCCCTCCTCCAGCGCGCGCATCAGCACCCGCGCCACCCGCTCCGGCGGTACCGGCCGCGGGAAGCGGCGCTCCGGGGCACCCCGGCGGTCGAAGAAGCGGGTGGCGACCAAGCCCGGGAACACGGTGGTCACCGGCACGCCCTCGTGCGCCACGCTCGCCGCGAACGCCCGCAGCCCCGCCTTCGTCGCCGAGTACACCGCCTCCCCGCGCACCCCGGTCGCGGCTATCGACGAGACGAACCCCACCTGGCCGCCCCGAGCGACCAGCCCGGGCAGCGCCGCGCGCGTCAGCTGCAGCGGGGCCGTGAGGTTGAGCGCCACCAGCTCCGCCACCCGCGCCTCCGGCATCTCCGGCAACGGACCCGCGCACCCGGCCCCGGCGTTGTTGATCAGCAGGTCGGTGTCGGCGGCGACCTCGGCGACCCGGCGCACCGCATCCGGATCCGCCAGGTCCGCCACCAGCGCGCGCCCGCCGCTGCGCCGCGCCACCGCCGCCAGCCGCTCCCGGTTCCGGCCCACCAGCACCGGATCGCACCCGAGCGCCCCCAGCTCCAGCGCGAGCGCCGCGCCGATGCCGGAGGACGCGCCGGTGACCAGCGCGGAGCGCCACCTCACCCGGCACCTTCCTCGATGGCCCGCCGCAGGTGCTCGCCGCGGTGCGTGAGCACCCAGATGCCCGCCATCAGCACCAGACCCGCCAGCACCTGCCCGGCCACCGCGCCCGGCGCCGTCTCCACGCGCTCGCCGAGCCAGCTCACCCCGATCGCCATCCCCACCAGCGGATCCACCGCGGTGATCACCGCGAGCGCCGGGGAGATGAACCGGCCCTGCTGGAACGTGTTCTGGCTCAGCAGGAACCCCACCGGCCCCAGCGCGCACACCACGTACAGCGTCGGATGCGTGAACGGTTCGGCGATGCCGCCGTGCCGCAGCTGCTCGGCCACCACCTTGATCAGTCCGGCGGTGACGCCGTAGAGCACGCCCGTCGCCAGCGCCAGCGCCAGCACCCGCACCTCACCGGGGAAGCGGTTCGCGGTGAGCACGCAGGCCAGCACCACCAAGGCCAGCACCACCGCCAGCGGCCGCACGTCCGTCGCCCCCGTGAACCCCGTCCCCTCGCCGACGGGCCGCGCCAGCAGCAGGAACGCGGCGAGCCCCGCCATCACCGCCAGCGCGCCCAGCACCAGCACCCGGTCCAGCCTGCGGTGCGCCATCCCCGCCGCGAACACCGCCCCGAACAGCACCGAGGTCACCAGCAGCGGCTGCACCAGCACCAGCGGTCCGAACGCCAGCGCCACCATCTGCAGCGACAGCCCGGCCAGCACCGTCCCGATGCTGAGCAGCCAGACCGGCTTGCGCACCAGGTCCCACAGCAGCCGCGGGTCGAGCGTGCGGCTGGTGGGCACCTGCTTGGTGGCGCGCTGCTGCACCGCGCTGGCCAGCCCGAACCCGGCCGCGCCGAGGACGGCGGCCGGTACCGCGATCCCCAGCATCGTGCCCGTGGAACTCACGAGCCGACGCCCACCGGTGCGGGGTCGCCCAGCGCGGCGAACGCCTGCCGGAACCGGTCGGCGAACTCGGCCACGTCCGGGAACGACCCGGGGTCGGTGGTGATGCCGACGCCCGTGTGCTCGGCCCAGTGGATCACTCCGAGCGCCAGGCCCACCCCGGCGGCCAGTGGCAGCACCGGGTGCACGGTGTGCAACCGCGCGCCCGCGATCCGCGGCGGTTCGGCCCGACCGGGCATGACCGAGACGATGGCCTGGAAGAAACGTCCCCGGTACATCGACCGGACCGCTCGCGCGTGCAGCGGGGCCGGGAGCTTGCCCAGCGCCCCCACCACCGCGGCAGCGGCGACCGGCATGCCGCCGCGTTGCGCCCGGTCCAGGCGGGCGGCGATCTCGGAGAGGCGTCGGCGCGGCGCCATCGGACCCAGCGGCAGGTCCACCGCGATCCCCGCCGCGTGGTTGCCGAACCAGGACGTCCCGCCACCGGTGCCCCGGGGCACCATCGCGCGCAGCGAGCGCTGCGTGGTGTCGTTCTCGTCCACCAGGTGCAGCGCTTCGGCCAGCACCGCCAGCAGCAGCGCGGTCCGGCTGACCCGGTGGGCGGCGGCGGTGCGGCGCACCTGCTCGGTGGGGAGCTCCACCCACGCGTAGCGGCGGGCCGAGGTGCTGCGCCGCGCCGGCCCCGCCGCGGGCAGCGCGTTCGCCGCGGCCAGGCCCAGCACACCGCGCAGCACCACCAGCGCCCGGCGCGCCCCCGACAGCTCCGGGGCGGCGGGCGGCGGCTCCTCCTGCGGGTCGTCGGAGAGCAACCGCAGCAGCGTCGCGGTCATCACCAGCCCGTCACCCAGTGCGTGGTGCATCGACACCAGCAGCACGACCTGCGCCGAGCCGGGTTCGCGCAGCACCTTCAACGCCCATGGCGGCCGGTCGGCGCGCAGCGGGGCGGTGAAGAACTCCCGCTCGACCCGTTCCCGCTCGCCGGGAGCGCCGCTCAGCTCGTGGTGGCCGAGGTGCTCGGGCACCGAGATCTCCCGCACGGGGATCCAGCGCCCGCCGCTGAGCCGGTGGTGCAGCATCGGCAGCCGCGGCGCCCGGCTGGTGATCAGGGCGCCGAGGTGGTCGATCCAGTCCGCGGTCGTCATCACCCGGTCCGGGTCGCTCAGCGTCAGCACCGCGCCGGTGCGCTGCGGTACCTCCGGGGTGGCGGCGTGCACGAAGAACGCGTCCTGCCCGCGCAGCCGCCGCGGGCGCGGCGGGGGGCGCAGGTCGGCGAGCTCGGGCACCTGGTCGGCGAACCGGCCGGTGACCCGCAGGTGCTCGTGCACGCGCTGCTCGACCGCGTGCAGCTCGTCCGGGTCGGTGAGCAGGCGGTCCAGCGCCCCGGCCAGCGCGTCGGCGTCCTCGCACAGCAAGGCGAGCCCGGCGTCGGCCATCAGTTCGGCGTTGGCGCGGCCGTGCCCGGCGATCGGTTCCACCATGAGCACCGGCCGTGCGCAGGCGAGCGCCTCCAGCGCGGTCGCACCACCCGCGTTGGTCACCACCACGTCGGCGGCCGTGGTGTAGGCGGGCACGTTCCGCACCCAGCTCAGCGGCACCAGCCGGGGGTCCTGCTCGGCGCGGTCCCGCAGGCGCCGCAGCAGCGCCTCGTTGTGCCCGCACAGCACCACCACCCGGTCGATCCCGGTGCGCAGCGCGGCATCGGCGGCGCGCTCCACGGAACCGAAGCCGAGCGAACCGCAGGAGATCAGCAGCATCCGCCCCTCGGCGGGCAGCCCGCAGTCCCGGCGGGCCTCGGCCTTGTCCCGCGGCCGGAACCGGGACTCCACCGGCGGGGCGCTCACCGCGTGCACCGAGCGGGGCTGGGCACGCCGTGCGGCCCGCAGCCCGTTCTCGCTCATCACGTAGTGCAGGTCGATCCGCGAGTACACCCAGAACGGGTGCGGCGCGAAGTCGGAGATCACCGCCGCGATCGGCACGTCGAGCTCGCCGCGCCCGCGCAGCCAGTCGAGGCCCGCGGTACCCAGCGGGTAGGTCGAGACGATCAGGTCCGGGCGGTGCTCGGCCAGCACCGGCCGCAGCCGCCGCCCGCACCAGGACCCGACGAAGCGGCGGCAACCGTCGGCGAACCAGCGCTGCCGCCACAGCGCGGCGTAGAAGAAGTCGTACAGCCACGGGGTGCTCTCGACGTTGGTGACGTAGATGCGCTGGAACGCGCCCGGCACCCACGAACCCATGACCTGCAGCGCGTCCACCCAGGTGACGGCGCATCCCGGCCAGCGGGCGCGGGCGGCCTCCTCCACGGCCCGCGCCGTGGCGTTGTGGCCTTCCCCGATGGTGGCGCTGACCAGCAGGAGTCGGTGCGGTGGCTGAGTCACGAGGCGAGCTCCCCCCCTCCGAGAACGGCTCGTGGTCCGGAGGCTAACGGCGTCCCGGAGGCCCGGCCGGATGAGCGAACGTCGCGCAGCCGGATGACTCGGCGGCCGGTTCCGGGTGAGGATGGCCGTGGTGGATCAGCTGAGGCCCGGGCGACCGGGCGGGACGGGAGTGGGCATGACCAGCAAGCAGGAGGCGGCGGCCGCGGTCCGGGCGAAGAAGGTGGAGCTCGGCATCACGTGGGCGCAGCTGGCGGAGGCCGTGGGGCGCCCGGTGGCGTGGACGACGGCGGCGCTGCTGGGCCAGCACCCGATGCCGGAGGCGGAGGCGCGCGCGGCGGGGGAGCTGCTGGAACTGGGACCGGACGTGCTGCACGCGCTGCGGCTGCAACCCACCAGGGGCGCGTTGGACCAGCCGGTGCCCACCGACCCGACGATGTACCGGTTCTACGAGGTGCTGCAGGTCTACGGGCCGACGATCAAGGAGCTGATCCACGAGGAGTTCGGCGACGGCATCATGAGCGCGATCAACTTCCGGCTCGACGTGAGCCGCGCGGAAGATCCGCAGGGCGACCGGGTGGTGGTGACGCTGGACGGCAAGTTCCTGCCGTACCAGTGGTGACCTCGCCGCGCCCCTGAGCGGGCGTTCAGCCGGTGGCCGCGAGGAACGCGTCGCGCAGGTCGTGGGTGATGTGCGCGGGCCACAGCGCGTGCAGCGGCGCGAACAGCGCCGGGCGCAGCTCCACCACCCGGGTCCGCCCGCCCGCGGTGGGCCCGGGCGGGGCGGTCACCAGGGCCACGTGCCGGGTGCCGATCACCGCGGTGACCGGCGGGGTGCCCTGGATCGGATTGCGCAGGTGCTCCGGTTCGAACCCGGCGCGGCGGCAGTGCTCCAGCAGCAGGTCGGTGTAGCCGGACCGCCCCGGATCGCCCCAGACCACGAGCCGTTCCCCGGCTAGTTCGGTGAGCTCGACGTGGTCCCGGCCGGCCAGGTGGTGGTCCGCGGCGACGGCGAGCGACAGCCGGTCCTGGCTGAGGGTGCTGCGGGTCAGCCCGTGCTGGGGGCGCATGCCGCGGCAGAGCCCGAGGTCGAGTTCGCCGCCGAGCAGGTCCTCGGTGAGCTGCTGCGGGTAGTGCTGGTGCACTTCGGTGCCGAGCGCGGGCAGCTCGGCGAGCGCGGTGTGCACCAAGGTGGTGACTTCGTCGCTGGTCACGGCCGGGGTGTGCCCGATCCGCAGGGTCTCGGCGCCGCCGCGTCCGATGCGGCGGGCGCGGTGCAGCGCGGCGCGGGCGATGCCGTGCAGGACCCGCGCGTCTTCGATGAGCGCCTGCCCGGCGGGCAGCGGGGTGACCCCGCCGGTGTCGCGGCGCAGCAGCGGGACGCCGACCTCGCGTTCGAGGCTGCGCACCGAGGTGCTCAGCGCCTGCTGGGTGAGGTGCAGCCGGGCCGCGGCCCTGGTGAATCCGCCTTCTTCGGCCACGGCGACGAGGTGCTCCAGCTTGCGCAGGTCCAGTCCCACGTCGGTCCTCCACCTCCTCGTCGGCTGCCGCGTCCCGCACTCGCCGGGGGGGGGCCCCCCCCCCCCCCCCCCCCCCGGCATCCTGCTCCACCCTGGCGGGCGGTCCGGTCAGCGGGTGGTGTACCCGCCGTTGGCGAAGATCGTCTGCCCGGTGATCCACCAGCCGTCGGTGGCCAGGAAGCGGACCAGCGGTTCGATGTCCTCGATCTTGGTGAGCTGGTTGCCGAGGGCCTGCGACTTGTGGAACTCGACCCGTTCGGGGGTCTCCTGCGGGTAGAAGAACGGGGTGTCCATCGGCCCGGGGGCGATGTTGTTCACCGAGATGCCGCGGTCGGCGAACTCCTTGGCCGCGGCCCGGGTGAAGTGCTCCAGCGGCGCCTTGCCGCCCGCGTAGGTGGAGTAGCCGTCGGTGAACGCCGCCAGCAGCGAGGTCACCAAGCTGATGATCTTGCCGTTGTCGTTGAGCCGGCGGCCCGCCTCCTGCAGGAAGAAGTACGCGGCCTTGGCGTTGATGCCGAACATCCGGTCGTACTCCTCCTCGGAGGTCTCCACGATCGGTTTGCGCAGCACCATGCCGGTGGTGTTGACGGCGACGTCGACGCCGCCGAACTCGTCGACGGCCGCGTCGAACAGCCGCCGCACGTCCTCGACCCGGGTCAGGTCACCCGCGACGGTGATCGCCTGCGAACCCGCCGCGCGAACGGCCTCGGCGGTGCGCTCGGCGTCGTCCTTCGAGGACTCGGAGTGGTGGTGGACCACGACCTTGGCGCCGGCTTCGGCGAGCTTGGTGCTGATCAGCCCACCGAGGTTCTTGCCGCCACCCGCGACCACCGCGACCTTGCCGTTCAGCGTGTGCTCGGTCATCTCGCCCTCCTTGCCGGGATCGGTCGACCGGCGCGTTCCGCCGGCCCGGCCCCGACGCTAGGGGCCGTAGCCCGGATCCGGGAAACACGCGCTTCGCGTGCGCCGACAAGGAACGCTGATGGCCGCAGGCCGCGGCGGGTTCAGCAGGTCATCCGCAGATCTTCCCGGCGGCCGCGGTGAGGGCGTCCCGGTGCAGCGCGTCCAGCCGGTGCCCGAAGACCGCGGTGACCGCGGAGGCGGCGAGGTCCAGCCGGCATTCGTCGGTGGGTTCCCGCACCACTTCGGTCTCCCGCAGCTCGCGCACCGCCTCCGCGCTGATCCGGTCCAGCTCGGGCCGCACCTCCGCGCCGAGGTCGGGCCGGTTGCCGGGCCGCAGCTCCGGGTGCGCGTCCCACTCGGCGAACAGCCCGCGCTGCACGTCCTTGCCCGCCTCGATCTGGTCTCGGAAGAACCGGACCCCATCGGCGGGGTCGAGCCCCGCTTCGGTGGAGAGCTCGGCGACGGTGTCGAGCACTTCCCGCTCCCGCGCCGGGTCCTCGATGGGGGAGTCGGTGCCGTACTTGGCGGCGGCGACTTCGTCGGCCAGCAGCAGCCGTTGGGCGGCGAGGTCGACCAGCGCGATCAGCCGGGGCTCGGCGCGGTCCGGTGCCGGTGCCGCGTTGCCGGTGGCCGGGGCCGTCGTCGCGATCAGCGCGCTCAGCGCGAGTCCCGTGAGCATCCTTCGTCGCATGTCCGCTCCTCGTCGGTCGGTGTCGTGGAGGAGTCTGCCCGGCCCGGGCCCGCGCACCACGTCCGACATGCCTCGGCGTGTCGGCCCGCCTCGGGCGCAGCCGCGGTTCCGGACGGAGGACGGTCCACTGTGAAGACACTGTGGACCGTCTGAAAACCGGAGTTGAACCGCGCGGGAACTGTTTTCTCCCGACGACGAACACGCCGCGCTGCGGTGTGGTTATCGAGAACGGTCCTCAGTGGTCCGATCGGCCGCTCCGCAGCGGATCTCCGGGGTGCGCCGATTACGCCTTTCGGCGGAACCCGGGTTCTCGGTTTGTCATCGGCATGACAAGAAAATTCTCATGGCGAACCGCCAGCTTGACGTGCTCTGCGCGAAGTCGATAGGTGTTCCCGATCTTTACCGGTTTCAGCGCGCAGTGGTGAGGGAGCGGCATGGTTCGAGACGGTCGAACGGACGGCGCGGGCGGGGCCCGGCACGGTACGCACGCGTTGCGGGTGCTGGCCAGGGCGGGCATGGCCTCGCCCACCTCGCCGCGGCGCGCGCTGCGCGGGCTCGCCGACGTCCGCACCTGGGGCCCGCTGGTCGGGGCGCTGCGGCACATCACGCGGACCCGGCCCGCCGACGTGGGCCTGGTCGACGAACTCGGCGAGGTCACCTACGGGGAGCTGGACCGCGCCTCCGACCTGCTGGCGGTCGCGCTGCGGGACCGCGGGTTCGACGACCGGCACACCGTCGCGGTGTGCTGCCGCGACCACCGCTGGTTGGTCCTGTCGTTGCTGGCCTGCGGGAAGCTCGGTGTGCATGTGGTGCTGGTGAACACCGGTTTCGCCGCTCCCGAACTCGCCGACGTCGTCGAGCGCGAGCAGGTCGCCGCGCTCATCGCCGACGGCGAGTCCGCCCCGCTGGTGGCCGGGGCTCGGCTGCGGGTCCCGTGCTTCGAGGCGTGGCCCGCGGCGGCCGCGCCGGGAACCACCACCCTGAAGGACCTGCTCGCGGAGGCCGAGCAGTCTCCGGAGGAACCCGTCATCCCCCGGCCCCGCCGCCCCGCGGGCGTCGTGCTGCTCACCAGCGGCACCACCGGTCGCCCCAAGGGGGCCCGCAGGCAGGTGCGCTCCGCGTTGAGCGCCGCCGAGTTCCTGGACCGCATCCCGCTGCGCGCCGGGGAACCCACCTTCATCGCCTCCCCGCTGTTCCACGCCATCGGCTACTCGCAGCTGACCGTGGCGTTCGGCCTCGGCAGCACCGTGGTGGTGCGGAGCCGGTTCGACGCCGCGCGGCTCGCGACGGCCGTGCGTGAGCACGGGTGCCGTGCGGTGGTGCTGGTGCCGACGATGCTGCGACGGCTGCTCGACCTCGACCCGGAGTTCCTGCGCGCGAACCTGTCCGGGCTGCGCGCGGTGGTCGTGTCCGGCTCGGTGCTCGCCCCGGAGCTGGCGCGGGCCACCGCGCAGCGGCTCGGCGACGTGCTCTACAACCTGTACGGCTCCACCGAGGCCGCGGTCGCCGCGGTCGCCACCCCCGCGGAGCTGCGCCGCGCACCGGGCACCGCGGGGCGCAGCCCGCACGGCTGCGCGGTGCGGCTCTACGACGGGGCGAACCGGCGGATCACCCGGTCCGACGTGCTGGGCCGGATCTTCGCGGGTGGCACGCTGACCTCCGCCGGCTACACCACCGGCGCCGGTCGGCCGCAGATCGGCGGGCTGGTGGATACCGGCGACCTGGGCCACTTCGACGAGTCCGGGTTGCTGTTCGTGGACGGCCGCGCCGACGACATGATCATCTCGGGTGGGGAGAACGTCTTCCCGGCCGAAGTGGAGAACGTCATCGCCACCCACCAGGCGGTGAAGGACGTCGCGGTCCTCGGCATCTCCGACCCCGAGTTCGGGCAGCGGCTGCACGCGTTCGTGGTGCCCATCCCCGGTGCCGCGCTGCACCCGCTGGAGGTCGTCGACTTCGTCCGCCAGCGGCTCGCCCGGCACAAGGTCCCGCGGCAGGTGGACCTGGTGCGGGCGGTTCCGCGCAGCGCCACCGGCAAGGTCCAGCGCACGGCCCTGCCCGCGGGCTGACGCCCGGGCGCGGACCGGAGCGGGGCGGAGAACCCGGTGGTCGGCGCCCTGTCCGAAAGTATCAATGATCTGGCCGTCGGCGTCAGACCGGACGGGCGAACCCGGCATAACGTGATCGTGTCCCCAGCGCACGACCACGAGGAGCCCGCATGTCGCCGATCCGCCAACCCCATGTCGCCATCATCGGCAGCGGGTTCGCGGGCATCGCGGTGGCCGCGCAGCTCAAGCGGGCCGGCCACACCTCGTTCACGATCTTCGAACGCGCCCCCGGCGTGGGCGGGGTGTGGCGGGACAACACCTACCCGGGGGCCGCGTGCGACGTGCCCTCGCACCTGTACTCCTACTCGTTCCAGCCGGAACCGACGTGGCGGCGCCGGTTCGCCGAACAGCCGGAGATCCTGCGGTACCTGCGGCGCTGCGTGGAGCAGAACCGGCTGACCCGGCACCTGCGGCTGAACACCTCCATCGAATCCGCCGCCTACGACGAGAAGGCTCGGAAGTGGCGGCTGCGCACCGGATCCGGCGACCTCGTCGAGGCCGACGTGCTGGTGCCCGCGGTGGGCCAGCTCAGCGAACCGGTCGTGCCGAACCTGCCCGGGCTGGACGAGTTCGACGGCCCGGCCTTCCACTCCGCCCGCTGGGACCACCAGCTCGACCTGCGCGACAAGCGGGTCGCGGTGATCGGCACGGGCGCCAGCGCGGTGCAGTTCGTGCCCGCGATCGCCGACCGGGTGCGGGAGATGACGGTGTTCCAGCGCTCGGCGCCGCACATCGTTCCCCGGCCGGACCGCGCCTACCAGTCCTGGCACCGGTTCGCGTTCCGCCACATCCCCGGCGCGCAGGCCGTCGGTCGGTTCGGCGTCTGGCTGTTCTTCGAGGCGGCCGGTCGCGGGCTGACCACCGCGCAGGGCATCGGCAGGCTGTTCACCGTGGTCGCGGGTGGCCACCGGCGCAGGCAGGTGCCCGCGGAGCCGCTGCGCGCGGACCTCGCGCCCGACCACCGGATCGGCTGCAAGCGGGTGCTGTTCTCCAGCGAGTACTACCCGGCGTTCTCCCGCGAGGGCGTCCGGCTGGAGCGCGGAGCGATCGAACGGGTCACGTCGAACGGCGTGCGGACCGCGGACGGGGTCGAGCACCCCGCGGATGTGATCATCTTCGGGACCGGGTTCGACGCGAGCAACTTCCTGTCCACACTGGACATCACCGGCGCCGGTGGCGCCCGGCTGGACGAGGTGTGGAAGCGGGGTGCGCGCGCCTACCTGGGCATGGCGGTGCCCGGCTTCCCGAACATGTTCGTGATGTACGGCCCGAACACCAACCTCGGATCCGGATCGGTGGTGCACGTGCTGGAGAGCCAGGCCAGGTACGTGGTGCGCCTCGTGCGCAGGCTCGCCCGGAGACCCGGTGCCGCGCTGGACGTGCTCCCGGACGCCGCCGAGCGGTTCGACCACGAGATGCAGCGGCGGCTGCGCGACAGCGTGTGGGCCTCCTGCCGCAGCTGGTACCGGGACGCCGACGGGCGGGTCAGCACCAACTGGCCCGGATCCATGACCGAGTACCGCAGGCGCACCCGCTGCCCCGACCTGAACGACTTCCAGGTGCTGACGGCCTCCACCACGTGACCACCGTCCCCACCTGAACTGCACAGCGACCGAGCGGGCCGACGGCGGCCCGGACCCCCTGAGAGGTGCCCACATGCCCGACCACGACTACGACGTGCTCGTCATCGGATCCGGCTTCGGCGGCGGAGTGTCCGCGCTGCGGCTGACCGAGAAGGGCTACCGGGTCGGGGTGGTGGAGGCGGGCAAGCGGTTCCGCGACGAGGACTTCCCGAAGACCTCGTGGCGGCTGCGCGACTACCTGTACCTGCCGAAGCTCGGCTGCTACGGCATCTTCCGGTTCGACCTGCTCAAGGACGTGCTGATCCTCAGCGGCGCCGGGGTCGGCGGCGGATCCCTGGTGTACGCCAACACCCTCTACGAACCGCCGGAGGAGTTCTACGCGCACCCGCAGTGGGCCGGCATCACCGACTGGCGCCGCGAACTCGCGCCCTACTACGACCAGGCGAAGCGGATGCTCGGCGTCGCCGAGAACCCGCGCGACACCCCGGCCGACGAGGCGATGCGCGCCGCCGCCGAAGACCTCGGCATCGCGGGCACCTTCCACCGCGCGCAGGTCGGCGTGTACTTCGGCGAACCCGGTGCCACCGCTGAGGATCCGTACTTCGGCGGCGCCGGGCCGCAGCGGCAGGGCTGCCTGCACTGCGGCGAGTGCATGACCGGGTGCAGGCACGGCGCGAAGAACACCGTCGCGAAGAACTACCTGCACCTGGCCGAGAACGCCGGCGCCGAAGTGCACCCGCTGACCACGGTGACGGAGGTGCGCCCGCTGCCCGGCGGCGGCTACGCGGTCTCCACGGTGCGCACCGGCCGCCGGCTGCGCAAGCGGCGCCGCACGTTCACCGCGCGGGAGGTGGTGTTCTCCGCGTCGGCCCTGGGCACCCAGAAGCTGCTGCACCGGATGCGGGACACCGGTGCGCTGCCCGGGATCTCGCCCCGGCTGGGCCTGCTGAGCCGCACGAACTCCGAGCAGATCCTCGCCGCCCGCGCCCGCGGCGACGACCGCGACTACAGCGAAGGCGTCACCATCACGTCCTCGCTGCACCCGGACCCGACGACGCACATCGAACCGGTCCGCTACGGCAAGGGCAGCAACCTGCTGGCGCTGCTGGAGGCCGCGCTGGTCGACCCGAAGCCCGGCCGCAACCGGTTCCTGCTGGGGCTGCGGCACATGCTGCGCCACTGGCGCGACCTGCCGACGCTGCACCGGCCGCGCCGCTGGTCGCAGCAGACGATCGTGCTGCTGGTGATGCAGGCGGTGGACAACTCGCTGACGTTGCGCACCAAGCGCGGCCTGTTCGGCCGCAAGCTCAGCAGCGAGCAGGGCGACGGGGAACCGAACCCGACGTGGATCCCCGCCGGGCACGCCGCGGCCCGCTCGGTCGCCGAGAAGATCGGCGGGGTGCCCGCGGGCAGCTGGGCGGACCTGGCGAACATCCCCATCACCGGGCACTTCATCGGCGGCTGCGCCATCGGCTCCGACGCCGAGCACGGCGTGGTCGACGCCTACCACCGGCTCTACGGGCACCCGGGGCTGCACGTGGTCGACGGCTCGACGATCTCGGCGAACCTGGGGGTGAACCCGTCGCTGACCATCACCGCGCAGGCGGAGCGGGCGATGGCGATGTGGCCGAACAAGGGCGAACCGGACCGCCGCCCCGAGCTGGGTGAGCCGTACCGGCCGGTCGAGCCCAGCGTCCCGTCGGCCCCCGTGGTGCCCGCGGCGGCACCGGGGGCGCTGCGGCTGCCGCTGAGCCCGATCTGATGTGCTGGGGCGGGAGATCCCGCCCGTGGAAGTCCTTGCCCGAACAGGAGAACGGATGACCTATCCACCAGAACCGTGGGAGCTGCACGGCGACCTGCACCTGTCGCTGTGGTCGCTGCCGGAGGTGGAGCTGCCGGGAGTGCCGCTGGAGACGCCACCGGTGCTGATCGGCGACCGCGGTCTCGTCGGCACCGCGTGGGTGCGCTACGGGCCGGGCAGCGTCCTGGAGTACGACGAGCTGCTCGTGGCCGTCCTGGTGCGCGACGGCGCGGTGCCGCGGGTGCACATCAGCCAGATCTGGGTGGACAGCCCGGAATCCTTGCGGGGCGGGCGCGAGCTGTGGGGGATCCCCAAGGAGAGCGCGGAGTTCCGCAGGCGCACCGGCGCGCGGGTCACCTCGTGCGCGGCCGGGGGCATCGCCTCCGCCGGTTTCTCCCGGTTGGCCCGGGTGCCCGGTCGCTGGCCGTTCGCCTACCGCGTCGCCCAGGACCTGCACGAGTTCCAGCAGTCCCCGGTGCGCGGATCGGCCGGGCTGACGTGGTGCTCGGCGGTGTGGCGGTTCGATCCGGACGGGCCGCTGGCGTGGCTGGACGGGCGGCGGCCGGTGGCGAGCGCGGCGCTCACCGACTTCTCGATGAGCTTCGGCGCGGCGTCCGGCTGATCCGCTTCCTCCCGGTTCTTCCGTTGCGGGCACGGGATTCTGGGTTCGCGGTGCGGGGCGTTCGTGGGATCATGGGAGCCATGACCGGTTCCGCACGCGCCCTGCTGGACTCGATTCACCGCGAACTCGCCCCGAGGGAGGGGGAGAACCGGCTGGTGCCGCTGGTGCGGGACGGTGCCGCGCCGAGGTCGGTGCTGGCCGCGCTGGCGGCGGAGGAGTCCCGCATCGTGCCGTGCGACTGGCGCAGCTTCCTCACCCTGTCCGCGCGCGCCGCGGACCGGCCCACCCGCGAGTTCTTCGCCGGGCTCGCCGCGGGGGAGGGGGCGGCGCTGGGCGCGCTGCCGAAGCTGTCGGCGGCGCTGGGCTGGAGCGAGCAGGACGTCGCCGACTACCGGCCGAAGGCGGGTTGCCAGGCCTACCCCGCGTACATGTCGTGGCTCGCGCTGCACGCCGAGCCCGGGGACGCCGCGGTGGCGATCGTGTCGAACTTCGCCGCGTTCGGCGCCTACTGCGCGGAGGTGGCCCAGGCGCTGCGCAGCAGGTACGGACTGTCCGATGCGGACTGCGAGTTCTTCGACCTGTTCGGCACCCCGGTGCCGGGCGCCGACGAGCAGGCGGAGGCGGCGGTGCAGGCCGAGCTCGACGCGGGCCGCATCACCGAGTCCCGCGCCCGCGAGCACGCGCGACTGTTCCAGGACTACGAGCTCATGTTCTGGAACACCCTCCCCGACGAACTCCGAACCGCTCCGCCGAACGAGTGATCACCGTCCGGCGTGGACACCCGCCGATCCGCAGTCGCTACGGCCGTGCCCCGAACCGGCCCGGGCGGGTTCCGATGGGGCGAGCCGAAATCGCTGCATGGTTCCCGCTCCCGAGGATCGCCACCTCGGTGACGTGACATTGCAGTGCGACCAGGTGGTGAACGGTTGGCGCACCGTCATCGTGCACTTCCGGCAGGCCAATGCCGAGGCGACCGTGTACTTCAAGGGCGGAGGCGAGAACCTCGACGGCAGCCCCTCCTCCCCACCGCCACCCGAAGAACTCGAACGCCCCGTCCACACCATCGTCCGGCACCTGCACCAGGAGCTGGGTCGCCGCGCTAGTCGACGACGGCGGGGAGCGGCGGCAGCTGGTGGATCTCGCCCGCCTCGTGCAGGCGCAGGAAGGCGTCCACCACGCCGGGGTCGAACTGCGTGCCGCTGCCGTCGCGCAGCTCCTGCACCGCCTCGTCCACGGTGAGGGTGCGCCGGTACGGCCGGTCGGCGAGCATCGTCGCCCACGCGTCGCACACCGACACGATCCGCGCCTCCAAGCGGATCTCCTCGCCGCGCAGCCCCAGCGGATAGCCCTTGCCGTCCCAGCGCTCGTGGTGCTGGCGCACGATCTCGGCGATGTCGTCCAGGTCCGGCACCGCGCGCACCAGCCGGTAGCCGTGGTCGGGGTGCTCGCGCAGCAGCGCCCATTCGGCGTCGTCGAGCGCGGCGGGTTTGCCCAGCACCGACGCCGGGATCACGATCTTGCCGACGTCGTGCAGCCGTCCCGCGAGTTCCGCGTCCTGCACGGTGCCCGCCGCCGCACCCATGGCCTCGCACACGATCCGGGCGTAGGAGCCGACGGCGCGGCCGTGCGAGTGCGAGGACAGGTGCCGGTCGACCAGGTCGCTGACGGCGTGCAGGTAGCCCAGCGAGGCGGTGTGCTCCGACGCCGAGCCGGGCCGGTCGCCGACGGAGATCCGGTCGCGGCCTTCGGCCTTCGCCGCGTACAGCGCGCGGTCGGCGGCGGCGACGATGCGCACCGGGTCGTCCTGGTGGCCGTCGGCGAGGGCGGCTCCGACGGAGGTGGTGACCGCGATGCTCGCCCGTTCGGCGCGGGCGACGGGTTCGCGGGCGATCGCGTTCCGCAGCCGTTCGGCGATCGCGGGCACGTCCTCCGGTGCGACGTCGGTGGCCAGCAGCGCGAACTCCTCGCCCCCGTAGCGGGCCAGCACGTCACCTTCGCGGACCACCGCGCGCAGCCGCGCCGAGACCTCCAGCAGCACCCGGTCCCCGACGGGGTGCCCGTACCGGTCGTTGATGGCCTTGAAGTGGTCGATGTCGGCGATGAACACGGCGAGCCGGGTGCGGGTGCGCCCCGCCCGCGCCAGTGCTTTCGGCAGTTCCGCCTCGAAGTACCGGCGGGTGTGCAGCCCGGTGAGCGAGTCGGTCACCGCGAGCCTGCGCTGCTCGGAGACCATCACCACGAGCCTGCCGAGGGTGAGCAGGAACAGCACCGCGCACGCCACCGCGATCGCGTTCACCGAACCTTCGGACACCCGCGAGTTCTCCAGCACCAGCACGCCCGGTGCGATGAGCGAGGCGGCCGCGAGCATCGTGACCCGCAGCGGGCTCAGGTTCAGGTCCTTGCCGGGTCCGGCCTGGGCCACCGCCGCCATCGTCGGGTGCAGCCCGGCGGCGCCGAGCGCGATGTTGCCTGCCAGCCACAGCACGTCCAGGAAGTTGCCTGCCGCGTAGCTTCCGTCGATGCGTTGCAGCACGTAGATCGAGTCGGCACCGAGGAACGCCAGCAGGTTGGCGACCAGCAGGAAGAACGCCGGCGGCCGCGGCCCGGGGTCGAGCAGCAGCCGCAGCCCCACCGCCAGCAGCGCCAGGTCCAGCACCGGGTACGCCACGTACGCCGAGGTCGTCAGCGTCGACTCGTCCGCACTGGTCAACGGCTGGATCAGGTACAGCCAGGACAGCAGCGCCGCCGCCACGCCCAGCACGGTCGCGTCGATCAGGCTCGGCAGGTCGCGCCGCGGCGCGCGGGCCCGGATCAGCAGCAGCACCCCGGCGACGATCAGCGGGTAGTGCGACAGGTACAGCACGTCGGCCACGAACGGGAACGTGGTGATGCCCAGCAGGTAGTGCGCGGTGTAGAAGCTCGCGTCGGCGAAGAAGTACACGGTCTGGCTGGCGGCGATCAGCAGCCACGCCAGCTGCCACCGCGGCCGGTACCGGCGCACGCCCAGCAGCAGCGCCGGAACGGCGGAGGCGCTGATCCCGCAGTACAGCACGATGCGCAGCGCACCGGTGCCGTCGACGCCCGCGAGCGCGAAGTAGACCAGCGCGACCAGCGCGCAGCCGATCAGATAACCCGGCCATCCGAGGCCGCCGAACGTCCGGCGGACGGTGCTGATCATCGGTGCCTCTCCACTCGGGACCCGGCCGATCGGCGACGCGTCCGCGTCGGTTCCGCGCGGTGCGGAGCGGGCCCGCCGAAGATCGGCACCACCTTAGTGGCGCGGTCCCGGCCCGGGGAACACGTGGCTCGTGGCCGGAATCCGCACGCGCCGGTGCGCGATGTGGACGGTCCGCCGCCGTGGACGGTTCGTCCGAGCGATGATCGTCCCGCCCGGGTGCGGTGCACAGTGGACCCACCGCTGCACGGCGATCGTGGGGAAATTCCTCACCGCCGGACGCTGCCGCGGCCCGTGACGGGGCCCGGCGGACCGGCGCGGCGCGCAAGGGGGAGCCGCGGCACCCCCGAACCCTCGGGAGCGCCGCAACGAGTGCGGACGCCGACCTCCGCGATCAGGTCAGCGCGCTCGGATCCGCGGGCACGTCCACCGCGTGCTCGCGCAGCGCGCTCAGCGGCACCACCTCGATGGCCTTCGCGTGCGTGGCGGCCAGCAGCACCGGCGGCGCCGCTCCCGCCGAGTACGCCTCCAGCCAGCGCGACGCGCACACGCACCAGCGGTCACCCGGCTGCAACCCGGCGAACCCGTGCTCGGGGCGCGGCGTCACCAGGTCGTTGCCCGTTTCCTGCTGCTGCACCAGGAATTCGGTGGAGACCACGGCGCACACCGTGTGCTCGCCGACGTCCTCCGGCCCGGTCGAGCAGCATCCGTCGCGGTAGAAACCGGTGAGCGGGTCGGTGCCGCAGGGCTCCAGCTCGCCACCGAGAACGTTGCGATCGGTCGTCATGAGGGCACCTTCACTCCAACACCTGGACGCCGGTCCGGGCCGGCACCTCAGGCCCGGAACCCGATGAGGTTCCAGTGTGGCGAGAACAGCGGTATCCGTCCAGTGGCCGCGGCGGTCTAGCGGGGCATCCTGCGCCAGATCGGGCGCGGTACGTAGCGCAGCACCCCGAACAGCACCCGCAGCGCGAACGGCACCCACACCTCCACCCGGCCCCGGCGCAGCGCCTTCGCGGCGGCGTCGGCGACCTGGCCGGGCGTGCTGGAGAACGGTGCCGGGGACATGCCCTCGGTCATCCGCCCGACGACGAACCCGGGCCGGACCACCAGCAGGTGGACGCCGCTGCCGGCCAGTGCGTCGGCGAGGCCGGCGGCGAACCCGTCGAGCCCGGCCTTCGCCGACCCGTACACGTAGTTGGCCCGCCGCACCCGCACCCCGGCGACGGAGGAGAACACCACCAGGCGGCCGCGGCCCTGGGCGCGCATCAGGTTCGCGAGGTGGGTGAGCACGGAGACGTGCGCGACGTAGTCGGTGTGCACGATCGACACCGCGTGCTCGGCGTCCTGCTCGGCCCGCTCCTGGTCGCCGAGGATGCCGAAGGAGACGATCACCTCGTCGAGCGAGCCGTGCCGCGCGGTGAGCTCGTCCAGCAGCGGGCGGTGCGATCCGAGGTCGTCGGCGTCGAACTCGACGCGTTCCACCGCCACCGCACCCGCTTCGCGCAGCCGCGCCTCCTGCTCGTCGAGGTCGCCGCTGCGGCGCGCGGCCAGGACCACTTCGCGGTTGCCGTCGCCGACGAGGCGGGCGGCCAGTTCGACACCGATCTCGCTGCGGCCGCCGAGGACCAGAACCGTGGAGCTCATGGCCGATCAGTGTGCCCGAGGGGTTCAGCGCAGCTCGGGTGAGGGGGTGAGGCCGCCGCGGCAGAACGCCACGACCTTCTCCCGCAGCGCACCGTCGGACACGGCGGCCACGGCGTCGTGCCCGGCGTCCACCTCGAGGTACCGCAGCGCGGGCCCGGACAGCGCCGGTCCGGCCAGCTGGTGGCGCAGCGACCTGGCCCGGTCCACCGGCACCAGCTCGTCACCGGTGCCGTGCACCAGCAGCACCGGTGCCGTGTTCGCCGCGGAGGCGCGTGCCAGTTCGTCGCCTTCCACCACCAGCGGCGCCAGCGCCGCGCACGCCGACCACAGGCCGGGGGTGCTGCCCGCGGCCTGCAGGGCGAGCCGCCCGCCGTGCCCGCCGCCGAGCAGGACCGGCCCGGGCAGCCCGGCGCGCTGCGAGCGCAGGTGGTGCCCGAGCGAGATCACCCCGGCCAGGTCCGGCCCGCCCCACCGGCCGCCGTCGGACCGGCGGTTCGGCGCGATCACGGCCACCCCGACCGACGCCAGGTCCTGGAACAGCGGGTGGAACTCCCAGCGCCACAGCTCGCCTTCGGTGTGGTGCAGCGCGAGCACCACGTGGTCGCAGGTCCGCCACTTGGTGCCGCCGTAGACGACGGCCTCGATGCCGCCGCCGAGGCGCAGCAGGTCCGCGGAGGCCCACGGCGGCAGCTCCGGGCCGGTCTCCTCGGGCAGCGCCGAGCAGGAACCGCTCGGTGACACCGTGACCAGCGTCGGCGGCCGCGCGGGCGAGGAGAACGGCACCCGCACCGTCTTGCCGTTCAGGTGCGCCCGGTCGCCGGTGCGGCCCGGCGGCAGGGTCAGCGCGGTCAGCTTGTCCTCCCGCGGCGCGTAGAGGTCGAGCGCCGACAGCGCGCCCGATTCCCGCCGCAGCAGCACCCGCTGCCCGCCGTCGTCGACGGTCAGCGGGATGTGCGTCGGGCACAGCCGGTCCGGGAACCGGACGCTGCCCGCCCCGTCCAGCAGCACCCAGCCGACCCGGTCCGCGCCGCTGGAGGTGGAGCGCACCAGCAGCAGCTTGGACCGCTGGTGGTGCAGCAGGATCCGGTCGTCGCTGCTGGGGGACAGCGAGAACAGCGGTTGCCACGAGCCGCGCCGCAGATCGGCCAGCACCCCTTCCACGGCCTGCCCGGGCCGGGTCAGGTTCAGCGCCAGCAGATCCGCGTCGGTGTCGAGCCACACACCCCCAGTGGCGGCACCGGGCAGCCGCACGAGTGGCTCGACACCGGGCGGGCCGTCGGTGAGTCGCCAGACGGCCGTTCGTTCCGGGTCCTCCTGCGCGACCAGGAAGCCCAGTTGCGCCGCCGACGGGCTCGGCAGCAGATAGCCGTCCGCGGCGCGCACCTGGCCGACGATGTGCGCGCGCGGTGCGGACGGGTCGACGAGTTCCAGTTCGGCGAGTCCGCCGCCGCGGTTCACCAGCAGCAGCACCCGGCCGTCACCGAGCGGCAGCACCTGGGCGCGCGGGTCGACACCGGAGTCGGTGTGGATGAGTTCCGGTTCGCCGCGGACCTTCCCGGGCAGCTGGCCGAAGCGGCGGGCGCGCAGCGAGTGCGGCCGGGGGCCGCGCGGGGCGAACGACCACAGCTCCAAGGTCGAGACCTCGGCGCTGGTGCGGATGCACGCGATCTCCCGGCCATCCGGGGAGAAGCCGAAGTTCGACCTGGACACGGCGGACGTGGCCGGCCGGATCGGTGCGGGTGCGCTCATGAGCACCCCGGGAGGGCGGATTGCACTCCGCGAGAGTAGGAAACCGCAGTTCAGGGCGGTTTAGGGTTTCCTTAGAGGTGAGCCTGTATCACCCGTCCCGGGCAGGATCCTCACTCGGAGGTGTCAGCCGGGCGGCGAGTTCCGGGAACGCCGGGGAACGGGCGCGGATCGATGGAGATCTCCTCCATCCGCTTGCGGTAGAGCTCGTAGCGCCGCCGCGCCTCGCCGAAGCGTTCCGCGCGCAGCAGGGTGGCGACCAGGTCGAGGTGCGCCTCCTCGTCGTACTGGTCGTCGCGCAGCAGCCGCAGCGCGAACCGCGCCACCCGGTCGGTGTCGCCCTCGTCGCGGGAGCGCCGGGTCAGCGCCCGCAGCAGCGCGGCGTGCGTGGTGCGCAGCTCGTCGGCCAGCGCGTCCGCCCACTCCTGGTACGGGTCGTCCTCCAGGAAGTCGCCGGTGTAGGCGGCCTCGGCGTCCAGCAACAGCGCGGTCGCGGCGGGGGAGTCCTCGCGGTCGGCCTGCAACGCCCTGTCGGCGAGGGCGAGGAACGATTCGACGTCGATGCGCACGCACCTCGGGTCGAGACCGACCGTGCCGGTCTCGCTGGTGCGCAGCACCGATCCCGCGGCCGGGCCGGACGTGGCCAGCACGTCGCGCACGGTGGACAGCAGCACCGAGAGCCGGTTGCCCGCGCGTACCGGGTCCACCTCCGGCCACAGCAGTTCCATCAACTCTTCGCGGCGCATCGGGCGCCGCTTGGCGACGAGGATCTTCAGCAGGTCGCGGGCCTTGCGGGACTGCCAGGCCGCGCGCGGCACCGGCACCCCCGCGTGCTCGATCCGGAACACGCCGAGCGCGCGCAGCAGGACCGGCGGCGCCAGCCGGGCGACCGCGGCCAGCGGGCCGGCGGCGGCGCGGGCGTCGGGGGCGGCACCGTGCTCCAGCAAGGTGCGTTCGGCGAGCTCGGCCACCGCGCCCGCCCCGCCGGGCGCCGGGGCCAGGCGGTGGCGCAGCAGCAGGGCCTGCGCCTCGTCGAAGGCGAAGCCGCCGTCGCGCCAGATCTGCACCGCTTCGTCCAGCGCGGGCCCGTGCACCAGCGGATCGGTGGCGGTGACGGCGGTGAGCGCGAGCGCTTCGGCCAGCCCCGGCTCGTCCCCGCGGGCGCGGGCCTGCTCGGCGGCGAGCGCCGCGTCCGCCCTGGCCGGTTCCGCGTCCCCCGCCTCCCAGGAGATCCAGCCGCGGGTGAGCAGCGCGCGCACCTCGTGCAGGTGTTCGCCGAGGTCGATGGCGCGCTGGGCGAGCAGCCGGGCGCGCGCCGGGTCGTCGGCGGCGCGGGTGCGGGCGAGCCCGACCAGCGCGGAGCTCGTCGCGAGCACGTCGCGCGCCGGTTCGGCCAGCGACAGCGCCTCCTCGTAGGCGGAGCGGGCGCGTTCGAGCCTGCCGCGCAGGCGGTGCACGTCGCCGCGCACGCACAGCGGCCACGCGAGGAACCCGGTGCCGAAGCGGCCGAACACCTCGCAGGCCGCGTCCACCGCGACGGTCGCCTCGTCGAACCTGCCGAGCCTGGTCAGCGCGTGGGCGCGCTGGGTGAGCGCGTGCGCGCGCAGCAGCGGGTCGTGGTGCTGCTCCGCCGTTCGCAGCGCCGCGTCGGCCTGCGCCAGCGCCGCGCCGGGTTCGCCGGATTCGGTGCGGTGCAGCGCGCGCAGCACGTGCAGCCTGCCGAGGTGCGCGTCGGCGGCGTTGTCCGCGGCGGCGAACCACGCGGTGCGCGCCGCGCGCTGGTCGCCACGGGCCGCGGCGAGCACGGCACCGGCGAGCGCGGCGACCGGTGCGGTGCGCGGGTGACCGCGCTGCTCGGCGATGTCGGCGGCCCGCCGCGCCTCCCGCTCGCCGCGGGCGGTGTCGCCGGTGAGCCGGTGCGCCAGCGCGGCGGTCGCGTGCAGCCGCACTTCGTCGGCCGGATCGCCCGCGGTGCCCGCGGCGGCGGCGCAGGCGGCGAGCGCCTCGGCGGGTTCGGCCCTGGCGAGCGCGGCGTCGGCGATCCGCCACGCCAGGCCGGGTTCGGCGGGGTCACCGGCGCGGGCCCAGTGCGCGGCGGCTTCCGGCCACCGTCCGCGCAGCCGGTGCGCCTGCCCGACCACGCGGGCGATCCGCTGGTCGTGCTGCTCGCCGAGGAGGGTGGCGGCGTCGAGCACGACGTCCACGTGCCCGTCGTCGAGCAGCCGGGCGCCCGCCTCCACCAGCAGCGCGGCGCAGCGCTCGGTCTCGCGGGCCGCGACGAGGTGCCGCAGCGCGCGTTCGTGCCTGCCCGCGCGGTGGTGCTCGTCGGCGGCCTGCCGGTGCAGCGCGGTGCGGACCTCGGGGGTGACGGTGCGCGGTTCGGCCAGGAACTCCGCGAGCGGTGGCACCAGCGCCCACCGCCCGGTCGAGGCGGGCCGCAGGAGTCCTCGCCGGGCCAGGTCCGTGAACACCCCGCCCTGCTCCTCGTGGGTGACGTCGCCGAGCACGGCCAGCCGGTGCAGCGCGTGCCGCGCCCGCTCCGGTTCGCGGTCGAGGACTTCTTCGGCGAGGTACGGGTGGAACCGGGTGGCGGGTGGCAACCCGCCGCCGCGCGGTTCGGGCACGGCGCGCAGCGAGTCGATGGCCCGGCACACCGCGGCGGGCCAGCCGCCGGTGCGTTCGCCGAGCTCGTGGGCCAGCGCGATGTCCGCGGTGCCGAGGCAGCGCTCGATGAGCTCGGCGATCTCGTCGGCGTCGAAGGCGAGCAGCCCGGCGTCGATCTCGCTGACCTTGCCCTGTCCGCGCAGCCGTTCCAGCGAGAACGGCGGTTCGTGCCGGGACAGCAGCACGATCCGCAGCCGCGGGGGAGCGCTCCGGCACAGGTCGGCGAGCAGCGCCGCCGCGTGCTCCCCGGCCTCGTGCAGGTCATCGACGACCAGGTGCAGGTCCACCGCCAGCTCGCGCAGCCACTCTCGGACGGCACCGCGGTCGGGTTCCGGGGCGGGACCGGGCAGGTGCGGGCGCGCGGCGTCGACGAGCGTCGCCAGCAGCCGTCCCGCGTCGTCCCCGGCGCCCTCGGGAGACCACCAGGCGGTGCCGCGCGCGGACGCGGCCCAGGCGCGGACCGCGGTGGTCTTGCCCCAGCCCGCCGCCGCGATCACCAGGCAGACCCGGTTGCGGGTGGCGGTGGCGAGCGCGTCCGCCAGCACCGGGCGCGCGATGGTGCTCGTGCCGTGCCGGTCTCGACCTCGCATCGCCCCTCCCCGCCGTTCCGCTCCGGGTTTCCGCGCCCGGTCCGCCGCGCCGGAGCCGTTCCGGTGGGCTGCCAGCCATGGTGAGATCGGTCCGGGCCCACCGCTGGGTGCGGGAACGAGGTGGTGGCGCGGGTCGGGACGCTCGGTGCTGAATCGAATCCGAGGTTCGCCTCAACGTGCTGGCGCGCCGGTGATCCGCTGCCACCTCGGGGGCGAGCCCGAGTCCGGTGCGTGGTCGGCCCGCCGTCGAGCCCCCGCACATCGGGTGAAGTGCGCCGCGGGCTGGTCACCTGCCCGGGTAGGAACGTTCACCGAGTATTGACCGTCCGGTCCGGAACGCGGTGAAGCGGGACACGTCCGGTGGGCGCTGCCGCCGATCGTGCCGCTCACCAGGGGTAATGTGATCGTTCTCAGCGGCCGCGGAGGTGGGGTCCGCGGGCGGCGGCGGAAAAGGGTGGGACATGGGCGTCAACGGTGATCGAGTTCCGGCTGCGGGAGACCCGGGCGGAAGGACGCTCCGTTGACGGTGTCGATGAACCGCGGGACCGGGCCGGCCGCGGGCACCACCCCCATCACCGATCTGCTCGCGCACTCGCCGGGGTCGACGGCCGCGGCGGCGGCGCTGGCCCGAGCCCTGCTGGAGCCCGATCGGACGGCCACCCGGCCCGGCCCGGGAGCAGCGGGAGAACCGGCCGTCCCGGAGGCCGTGGCCGACGGGCGAACGGAACCGGAGCAGGCCGCCGGTGCCGCGCCCGTCGCCGTGTTCGACTCTGGGCCGGCCGCGCCGGAACGCACCCTGCTCGACGTGTTCGCCGCGACCGCGCGCGCCCACCCGGACGCGCTCGCGCTGGACGCGGGCGAGCGGACCCTCACCTACCGGGAGCTGGCGGAGCGGGTCCGGGTCGCGGCGCTCGAGCTCACCGACCTCGGCGTCGGCCGCGGCGACCGGGTCGGCGTCCGCGTCGAATCCGGCACCGCCGAGCTGTACCTGGCGGTGCTGGCGGTGCTCGCCGCGGGCGCGGCCTACGTGCCGGTGGACGCCGACGACCCGCAGGAGCGCGCGGACCTGGTGTTCGGCGAGGCCGGGGTGTGCGCGGTGCTGACCGGCGGTGCCCCGGAACTGCTCGGCACGCCGGGTGGCCGCGGTGGCGCGCCGGCCCCGGACGACGACGCATGGATCATCTTCACCTCCGGTTCCACCGGCACCCCGAAGGGCGTGGCGGTGCCGCACCGCGCGGCGGCGGCGTTCGCGGACGCCGAGGCCCGGCTGTTCCTCCCCGACGACCCGATCGGGCCGGGCGACCGGGTGCTGGCGGGGCTGTCGGTGGCGTTCGACGCGTCCTGCGAGGAGATGTGGCTGGCGTGGCGGCGCGGCGCCTGCCTGGTGCCCGCGCCCCGGTCCCTGGTCCGCACCGGCGCGGACCTGGGGCCGTGGCTGGTGCGGCGGCGGATCAGCGTGGTCTCCACCGTGCCGACGCTCGCGGCGCTGTGGCCGCCGGAGGCGCTGGCCGAGGTGCGGTTGCTGATCTTCGGCGGGGAGGCGTGCCCGCCGGAGCTCGCCGAGCGGCTCGTCGCCGACGGCCGCGAGGTGTGGAACACCTACGGCCCGACCGAGGCGACGGTGGTGGCCTGCGCGGCGCGCCTCGACGGCGCGGGACCGGTGCGGATCGGGTTGCCCCTGGACGGGTGGCGGCTCGCCGTCGTGGACGCCGTGGGAAGCCCGGTCCGGCCGGGCGAGCAGGGCGAACTGGTCATCGGCGGCGTCGGGCTGGCCCGCTACCTGGACGCGGCCAAGGACGCGGAGAAGTTCGCGCCGCTGCCCTCGCTGGGCTGGGAGCGGGCCTACCGCAGCGGTGACCTGGTCCGCGCCGACCCGGAAGGGCTGGTGTTCGTCGGTCGCGCCGACGAGCAGGTCAAGCTCGGCGGCAGGCGCATCGAGCTCGGCGAGGTCGACGCCGCGCTGCAGGCCCTGCCCGGGGTGGCGGGCGCCGCCGCGGCGGTGCGCCGCACGAAGGCGGGTGGCGAGCTGCTCGTCGGCTACCTGGCGGCGGAGGACTCGTTCGACACCGACGACGCGGTGCGGCGGCTGCGCGAGGTGCTGCCCGCTTCGCTGGTGCCGCTGCTCGCGGTCGTGGCCGAGCTGCCGACCCGCACCTCCGGCAAGGTCGATCGGGCCGCGCTGCCCTGGCCGCTGCCGAGCCAGGAACCCGCGGCGGACGGCTCGCTGTCGGTCACCGAGTCGTGGCTGGCGGGGGAGTGGGCGGAGGTCCTGGGCATGCGCCCCGACGGCCCGCGTGCCGACTTCTTCGCCCTCGGCGGCGGCAGCCTCGCCGCCGCGCAGCTGGTCACCAGGTTGCGCACCCGGCACCCGCAGGTGTCCGTCGCCGACGTCTACCAGCACCCGCGCCTCGGCGAGCTGGCCGCGCAGCTCGACGAGCTGGACGCGGTCACCGCCGACCGGCGCGAGATCGCCGAGGTGCCGCAGCGGACGGGGTGGGCGCAGCTCGCGATGCTGGTGCCGCTGAGCACGCTCACCGGGCTGCGCTGGACCGCGGTGCTGGCCGCGGGCGGCACGCTGCTGGCGGCGGCGGGAGCGCCGTGGGCGCCGCGGGTGTCCTGGTGGCTGCTGCTGGTGGCGTGGCTGGTGCTGTTCAGCCCGCCGGGCCGGATCGCGCTGGCGGTCAGCGGGATCCGGCTGCTGCTGCACCGGGTCCGGCCGGGTACCTACCCGCGCGGCGGTGGCGTGCACCTGCGGTTGTGGGCCGCGCAGCAGTGGGATCAGCGGTGCGGGGCGAGCGCGGTCTCCGGCGCGTTCTGGACGACGCACTACGCGAAGGCGCTGGGCGCGAAGATCGGCGACGACGTCGACCTGCACTCGCCGCCGCCGGTCACCGGCCTGCTCAAGATCGGTCGCGGGGCGGCGATCGAACCCGAGGTGGACCTGTCCGGGCACTGGGTCGACGGCGACGTCGTCCACATCGGACGGATCAAGGTGGGCGCGGGGGCGCGGGTCGGCGCGCGCAGCACCCTGCTGCCGGGCGCGCACGTCGGCAAGGGCGCGGAGGCCGCGGCCGGATCGACCGTGCACGGCGTGATCCCCGCCCGGCAGCGCTGGTCCGGTTCGCCCGCGGCCCGCACCTCCGGTTCCCCGGCGAAGTGGCCGGCGCGGCGGGCGCCGCGCTCCCGCCGGTGGAGCGCGGTGTACGGGCTGACCTCGGTGCTGTTCGCGCTGGTGCCGGTGCTGGCGGTGCTGCCCGCGCTGCCCGTCGTCGTCCCCGAGCTGGTGGCGTCGGCCACCGCGCAGGACGCGGTGCGGCGGGTGCTACCGCTGGTCCCGGCCGCCACGGTCGCCTGCTTCGGCGGCTACGCGCTGCTGGTGCTGGTGGCGGTCCGCGTCCTCGGCATCGGGCTGCGCGAGGGGCACCACCCGGTGCACGGCCGGATCGGCTGGCAGGTGTGGGCTTCGGAACGCCTGATGGGCATGGCGCGCACCGCGCTGTTCCCGCTGTATGCCAGCACGTTCACGCCGACGTGGCTGCGGCTGCTCGGCGCGAAGGTGGGGCGCGGCACGGAGATCTCGACGGTGCTCGCGGTGCCGAAGATGACGAAGGTCGCCGACGGCGCGTTCCTCGCCGACGACACGATGGTCGCCACCTACGAGCTCTCCCGCGGCTGGCTGCACGTCGCCCCGGCCCGCATCGGCAAGGGAGCGTTCCTCGGCAACTCGGGGATGACGGCGCCGGGCCGCTCGGTGCCGAAGCGGGGGCTGGTCGGGGTGCTGTCCTCGACGCCGCGGAAGGCGAAGAAGGGTTCCTCGTACCTGGGCCTGCCGCCGATGCCGCTGCGGCGCGCGCAGGTCGCCGCGGACGCCGAGCGCACCTTCGACCCGCCGCTGCGGCTGGTGTTCGCCCGGGCGCTGGTGGAGCTGTGCCGCCTCGTGCCGGTGATGGTGTCGGCGGCGCTGGCCGTGCTGGTGCTCGGCGCCCTCGCCGAGGTGTGGCTGGTCGCGGGTCCGTGGGCGGCCGCGGCGCTGTCCGGGATCGTGCTGCTGGTGGCGGGTGTGCTGGCGTGCGCGGTGACGACGGCGGCGAAGTGGCTGCTGATCGGCCGGTTCCGGGTGCGGCAGCGCCCGCTGTGGAGCTCCTTCGTGTGGCGCGGCGAACTCGCCGACACCTTCGTCGAGGTGCTCGCGGTGCCGTGGCTGGCGGGCCCGGCGACCGGGACGCCGCTGCTGTCGATGTGGTTGCGCACCATGGGGGCGCGCATCGGGCGCGGCACCTGGGTGGAGACCTACTGGCTGCCCGAGGCGGACCTGGTGCGCATCGGCGCGGGCGCCGCGGTCAACCGGGGGTGCGTGGTGCAGACCCACCTGTTCCATGATCGGATCATGAGCATGGACGAGGTGGCGCTGGAGCAGGGCGCGACGCTGGGCCCGCACGGCATCGTGCTGCCCGGTGCGGGCATCGGGGCGCGCACCACCGTCGGGCCGGGCTCGCTGATCACCCGCGGCGACGCGGTGCCCGCGGACTCGCGCTGGTGCGGCAACCCGATCTCGGCGTGGCGGGCATGACGGCCGCGCCGGGAGCGGACCGCTCGACGGACTCGTACCTGCCGGAGCACGGCAACGGCGGTTACCGGGTGGAGCACTACGACCTGGACCTGGACTACCGGGTCGGCCCGAACCGGCTGTCCGGGGAGGCGGTGCTCACCGCGGTGGCCGGGCAGGCGCTGTCCGCGTTGAGCCTGGACCTCGCGGACCTGCGGGTGCGCCGGGTGACCGTCGACGACCGTCCCGCGAAGTTCACCCACCGCGCGGGCAAGCTGCGCATCCGGCCGGCGGCGCCCATCGCCGACGGCGCCCGGTTCCGGGTGCGGGTGCGGTACGCCGGCAACCCGAGCCCGATCCGCGGCCGGTGGGGCGACATCGGCTGGGACGAGCTGACCGAGGGCTCGCTGGTGGCCGGCCAGCCGGTCGGGGCGCCGTCCTGGTTCCCGTGCAACGACCACCCGTCCGACAAGGCCGCCTACCGGGTCGCGGTCACCGCCGACACCGGGTTCGAGGTGCTGGTCACCGGAGACCTGGTGTCCCGGCGCGCGGCGGGCGCGGGCACCGAGCGGTGGGTCTACGAGCGGACCGAACCGACCCCGACCTACCTGATGGGCGTGCACACCGGCCGCTACCGGGAGGTGCCGCTGGCCACCGGCCCGGTGCCGCAGCGCGCCGCGGTGCCGCCGCACCTGGTGGCGTCGTTCCGGGAGATGTTCGGCCGCCACGACGAGATCATGCGGGTGCTGTGCGGCCTGTTCGGCCCGTACCCGTTCACCGAGTACGTCGTGGTGATCACCGACGACGAGCTGGACGAGCCGATCGAGGCGCAGGGCATGGCGGTGTTCGGCCGGAACCTGCTCGACGGCACTCGCACCCACGAGCGGCTGGTGGTGCACGAGCTGGCGCACCAGTGGTTCGGCAACAGCCTCACCATCGGCGACTGGCGCGACATCTGGCTCAACGAGGGCTTCGCGACCTACGCGGAGTGGCTGTTCGCGGAGGCCGTCGGCGAGCGCACCGCCGCCGAGCACGCCCGCGACTGGCACCGGCGGATGCGGCAGGCCGAACCCGGACTGCGGGTGGCCGATCCGGGCGTGGCGCGGCTGTTCGACGAGGGCGTGTACAAGCGGGGAGCGTTGGCGCTGCACGCGCTGCGCGTCGAGCTCGGCGACGAACCGTTCATCGGCCTGCTGCGCCGCTGGGCCGCCGAGCACCGGCACGGCACGGTGCGCACCGCCGAGTTCACCGCGCTGGCCGAGGAGATCGCCGGTCGTTCCCTGGCCGAGTTCTTCGCCGGCTGGCTGCACGGCACCGAACCGCCCGCGGACCCCGGTTTCTGACCCGCGGTCCGTCCCGCTGCGGGAGGTGGATCAGCCGGGGTCGCGGATGCGTTCCCCGGCCTGCGCGACCCGCTCCAGCAGGCCGAGCAGCTGCTCGCGCTCCGCGCCGTCCAGCGGGGTCAGCAGGATCTCGATCATCCGCTCGGTGCGCCGCAGCAGACCGGCGTGCGCCTCGCGGCCGGTGCCGGTCAGCCGCAGCACGTTGCGCCTGCCGTCCGCGCTGTCCCTGGCGCGCTCGACCAGCCCGCGCCGCACCAGCCGCGCGATCACGTCGGCCGCGGTGGAGCGGTCCAGCGCGACCCGCCCCGCGAGGGTGCGCTGGTCCAGCCCGGATTCGTCGGCGAGCCCGTTGAGCACGGCGAACTGCGGCGGCGTGATCTCCTCGGACACCGCGGCCGTCCACAGCATCGTGTGCACCTGCTGGACCCGGCGGATCAGGTGCCCGGGATGACCGTTCAGATCGATGGAAACCACCGCGCCATTGTGCCCCGCCCGCAGAACGATCCGGGCACGGAGCAGATCTGCATCGAGCAAGGCGGCGCGAACTCGTTGACAAGCGGTCCTTCCGGGTGGAACGTGCAACCCAATTGATCCGTGCACGGATCGAATCGAGCCCGGAGGAGCGGTCGATGCGGACCAGCGTGGCCATCATCGGAGCGGGACCGGCGGGCCTGCTGCTCGCGCGGCTGCTGCAGCAGCGGGGCATCGAGTCGGTCGTGCTGGAATCCCGCTCCCGCGACCACGTCGAGCACCGGCAGCGCGCCGGGATCCTGGAGCAGGGCACCGTCGACGTGCTGCGCGCCTGCGGTGCGGGGGAGCGGATGGACCGCGAAGGCCTGGTGCACGACGGCATCGAACTGCGCTTCGGCGGCGCCGCCCACCGCATCGACCTCGCCGCGCTCACCGGCGGGCGCCGGGTGATGGTCTACGCGCAGACCGAGGTCGTGCGCGACCTGGTGGCGCTGCGCCTCGACTCGGGCGCGCCGCTGCTGTTCGACGCCGACGTGCTCGCGGTGCACGACGCCGAGACCGAGCGGCCGCGGGTCCGCTACCGCCACGGCGGCGCCGAGCACGAGCTCACCGCCGACCACGTGGTCGGCGCGGACGGGTTCCACGGCGTGGCGCGGAGATCCATCCCCGCCGACCGCATCCGCACCTACGAGCGCAGCTACCCGTTCGCCTGGCTGGGCGTGCTCGCCGACGTGCCGCCGTCCACCGACGAGCTCGTCTACGCCTGCCACGAGAGGGGATTCGCGCTGCACAGCATGCGCGGGCCGCAGGTGAGCAGGCTGTACCTGCAGGTCCCGCCGGACGCCGACCTGGCCGACTGGCCGGACGAGCGGATCTGGGACGAGCTGGACGTGCGCTTCGCCGCCGACGGGTGGCGGCTGCGGCGCGGACCGATCACCGACCGCTCCATCACGCCGATGCGCAGCTTCGTCGCCGAACCGATGCGTCACGGCAGGCTGCTGCTGGCCGGGGACGCCGCGCACATCGTGCCGCCCACCGGGGCGAAGGGGCTGAACCTCGCGGTCGCCGACGTGGTGCTGCTGGACCGGGCGCTGGCCGCGGCGGTGCAGCACGGCGACCCGCGCCCGTTGGAGTCCTATTCGGACACCGCGCTGCGGCGGGTGTGGCGGGCCGAGCACTTCTCGTACTCGATGACGACGCTGCTGCACGCCGATCCGGCGGCCGACGAGTTCGGCCGCCGGTTGCAGCGCGCGCAGCTGGACCACCTCGTCGACTCGGCCGCGGCCGCCACCTCGCTGGCCGAGAACTACGCGGGCCTCCCGCTGTAGTCAGCGGTCCCGCAGGGCGCGGCGCAGCAGCTTGCCGGTGGCGGTCTTCGGCAGCTCGGGCAGCACCTCGACCTGCCGCGGGTACTTGTAGGCCGCCAGCCGCGCGCGGCAGAACTCCACCAGCTCCGCGGGATCGGCGCGCTGCCCGGCGCGGAGGCTCACGTACGCCCGCACCGTCTCGCCGCGGTACGGGTCCGGCACGCCGACGACGGCGGCCTCGCGGACGGCGGGGTGTTCGTAGAGCACGTCCTCCACCTCCCGCGGCCACACCTTGTAGCCGCCCGCGTTGATCTGGTCCTTCTTGCGATCCACCAGGTAGAACCAGCCGTCGGCGTCCCGGTGCGCGACGTCGCCGGTGCGCAGCTCGCCGCCGGGCAGCGCCGCCTCGGTCTCCGCGGGCCTGCCCCAGTAGCCGGGCACCACCTGCGGACCGGAGATCGCCAGTTCGCCGATCTCGCCGGGCGGCAGCTCGCGGCCGTCCTCGCCGAGGACGCGGGCGCGCGTCGAGCCCACCGGCACGCCCACCGACAGCGCGCCCGAGGCCTCGTCGACCCGGCCCGCCACGCCCCACGGCTGCGCGAACGCGGCCGAGGTGGTCTCGGTGAGGCCGTAGACGTTGTGGATGCGCTGCCCGAACCGCCGCTCGAAGTCCCGCACCGTGCTCGGCGGGATCGGCGCGCCACCGGAGTAGACGCGGCGCAGGCTCGCCAGGTCCGCCGCCGTGCCCTCGGTACCGAGCAACGCGATGAACGCGGTGATCGCCCCGACCGCGAAGGTGGGCCGGTGCTCGCGGATCGCGTCCAGCACCACCTCCGGCTCGAACCGGTGGGTGAGCACCAGCGGCACCGGCGTGAGCAGCGCCAGCGCCACGTGCCCCACCAGGCCGGTGATGTGGAACAGCGGCGCCACGCCGAGCACCGAGCCGTCCGCGCCGAGCCCGGCCAGGTCCCGCCACACCCGCGCGTCGAACACCACGTTGCGGTGGGTGTTCATCGCGCCCTTCGGCGGGCCGGTGGTGCCGGAGGTGTAGCTCAGCGCCGCCACGTCCTCCGGGCCCGGTTCCACCGGCTCCGGCCGGCGTCCGCGGTGCGCCGCGAGCAGCTCGCCGAGATCGGTGGTGCCCGCGGGCACCGGCCCGTCCGGTTCCGGCAGCACCCGCGCGTCGTCGCGGCCCTGGAAGGCGCGTTCGGCGGTGGTGATCACCAGCCGCACCGCGGTGTCCGGGAGCACCTCGGCGGCCACCGACTCGTGCAGCCCGCGCAGCGCCACCAGCACCGCCGCTCCCGAATCGGCCAGCAGCAGCGCGAGCTCCCGCCGCTTGTTCATCGGGTTGACCGGCACCGCGGTGCAGCCGGCCTTCCATGCGCCGAGCAGCGCGATGGCGAACTGCGGCGTGCTCTGCAGGTACAGCGCCACCCGCTCGCCCGGTACCACCCCGCGGTCCTGCAGCGCGGCGGCGAACGCGTCGGTGAGCTCGTCGAGCTCGGTGGTGGTGATCGTCGCGTCGAAGTAGCGGATCAGCGGGGCGTCCGGGCACCGGCGCACCGCGTCGGCGAACGCGGCCACCGCGTGCGGGGGCTCGGCCTCGGAGCGCCGGGAGTGGGGCGGCGCCAGGTCGTGCTGCGCCGCGTCGTGCCGGGGTGCTCCTCGTGGGCGGCCATGCGACCACCGTTGGCCCCGCCGAGCTCCGCGTCAAGCTCCCTTGAGCAGCTCGGCGACCAGTTCGGCGACCTGCTCGGTCTCCACCAGGAACCCGTCGTGGCCGTGCGCGGACCGGATGATCCGCGCGCTGGTCCCCAGCCCCTCCGCGAGGGCGTGCTGGTCGGCGGGCGGGAACAGCCGGTCGCTGTCCACCCCGGCGACCAGCGTCCGCGCCCGCACCCGGCCCAGCGCCGCCGCCAGCCCGCCGCGCAGCCGCCCCACGTCGTGCCCGCTCATCGCCTCGGTGAGCCGCACGTAGCTGGCGGCGTCGAAGCGCCGCACCAGCTTCGCCGCGTGGTGGTCCAGGTACGACTCCACCGCGTAGCGCCCGCCCGCCGCCGGATCCTCACCGTCCTGGGGAGCCGAACCGAACCGGGCTTCGAGCTCCTGCGGGCTGCGGTAGGTCAGGTGCGCGATCCGCCGCGCCAGGCCGAGCCCGGCGTGCGGTCCGCGCCCGTCGGGCAGCTCGTGGAAGTCACCGCCCAGCCAGTCCGGATCGGCGCGGATCGCGTGCAGCTGCGTCGACGACCAGGCGATCTGCTCCGCCGTCGCGGCCGCCCCGCAGCACAGCACCAGTGCGGAACCGACCCGGTCCGGCTGGTCCACGGCCCACTCCAAGGCGCGCATCCCGCCCAGCGAACCGCCGATCACCGCCGCCCACCGGGGCACGCCCAGGGCCTCCGCGAGCGCGACCTCCGAACGCACCAGGTCCCGCACGGTCAGCGACGGGAACCGGCCGCCCCACGGTCGCCCGTCCGGTGCCGGGTCGGCCGGGCCGGTGCTGCCCTGGCAGCCGCCGAGCGCGTTCGGCGCCACGACGAACCAGCGGTCGGTGTCCAGCGCCAGGCCGGGCCCGACCACGCCTTCCCACCAGCCCGCGGCCGGATGCCCCGGCCCGGCGGGTCCGCGCAGGTGCGCGTCACCGGTGAGCGCGTGCAGCACCAGCACCGCATTGCCGCCGTCGGGGTCGAGGGAACCCCACGTCTCGTACGCCAGGCGCGCGCCGGGCAGCACCGCACCCGACTCCAGCCGTGGCCGATCGAGGTGCAGGAACCGCCGCCGCCCCGGCGGATCCCCTTCCCGCCAGGCACCGGTGGCGGGAAGGAACCGCGTGTTCATCCGCTCAGCTCTCCAGCTCGGCCTTCGCCGCGCGGAACGCCGACTCCAGGTCCGCCTTCAGGTCGTCGACGTTCTCGATGCCGACGGACAGGCGCACCAGGCCGGGCGTCACGCCCGCGTCCAACTGCTCCTGCTCGGTCAGCTGGCTGTGCGTGGTGCTCGCCGGGTGGGCGATGAGGCTGCGCACGTCACCGATGTTGACCAGGTGGCTGAACAGCGACACGCCCTCCACGAACTTCCGGCCGGCCGACACCCCGCCGCGCAGCTCGAAGGACACGATGGCGCCGAAGCCGTTGTTCAGGTAGCGGTTGCCCAGCTCGTGCCATGGGCTCGACGGCAGGCCCGCGAAGTGCACCTTCGCCACCTCGTCCCGCTCCTCCAGCCAGCGGGCCAGCTCCAGGGCGTTCGCGCCGTGCCGCTCGATGCGCAGCGACAGCGTCTCCAGGCCCTGCAAGATCAGGAACGCGTTGAACGGCGAGATCGCCGGACCGAGGTCCCGCAGCCCCTGCACCCGCAGCTTCGCGGCGAACGCGCCGTGCCCGAGCGCGGGCCAGTAGCGCAGGCCGTGGTAGCTCGGGTCCGGCTCGTTGAAGCCGGGGAAGCGCTCCGGGTCGGCGCCGAAGTCGAAGGTGCCGCCGTCCACCACGATGCCGCCGACCGCGGTGCCGTGGCCGCCGAGGTACTTGGTCGCCGAGTGCACCACGATGTCCGCGCCGTGCTCCAGCGGTCGCAGCACGTACGGGGTGGTGACCGTGTTGTCCACGACCAGCGGCACCCCGGCCTCGTGCGCGATGTCGGCGATCGCCCGCACGTCGAGCACGTTGCTGCGCGGGTTGCCCAGCGATTCCGCGAACAGCAGCTTCGTGTTCGGGCGGATCGCGGCCCGCCAGGCTTCCGGGTTGTCGAAGTCGTCGACGAAGGTGACCTCGATGCCCAGCTTCGGCAGCGTGTGGTGGAACAGGTTGTAGGTGCCGCCGTACAGCGAGGAGCTGGAGACCAGGTGGTCCCCGGCCTGCGCCAGGGTCAGCACCGTCAGCGTCTCCGCGGCCTGCCCGGAGGACACCGCGACGGCGCCGACCCCGCCCTCCAGCTTGGCGACGCGCTGCTCCAGCACGTCCTGGGTGGGGTTGGTGATGCGGGTGTAGATGTTGCCGGGCTCGGCCAGGCTGAAGAGGTCCTGCGCGTGCTGGGTGTCGCGGAAGACGTACGAGGTGGTCTGGTAGATCGGCGTCGCGCGGGCGCCGGTCGCCGGGTCGGGCTGCGCCCCGGCGTGGATCTGGAGCGTGTCGAACGACCAGTTCGCCTCGGGCGACTCGTTCTGGGCGGGGACGTCAGCGGACATGAGTACTCCACGGTGTGACGACGCGGACGCGTCGAGATCGAGCGTGCGGACGAGGCCCCCGCGGCGGATGCGCGGCGGCGGGCCGAGAGGAGGGTGGCCGCGGTTCAACGGCCTCGCGAGGAGATCAGCGAGTGCGACAAGCGGACGCGGTCACGCGCACGAGGTCGACGTGGCGGCGCTCCACTAAGCGGATCATGGCGGCGAGCCTAACCGTTGCACCACCCGGAGCAACAGAACGTTCACCATTCGGGAGCAAGGCCGGTCACCCAGCGTGTCCTGAGTGCCGTACGCAGCGGAACCCGAGGTTGCCGACGGAGCTGTCCGGGGTGTTGGAGGTGCGGGCCGCGACGCGGTAGCGGTTGCAGTACGAGTCGTGGCACAGGTAGGAACCGCCGCGCATCACCCGGTTCTCGCCCTCGGCGGGCCCCTGCGGATCGGTGGCGCCCGCCGCGGCGTGCTCGGTGCCCCAGCGGTCCGCGCACCACTCCCACACGTTGCCCGCCGCGTTGTGCAGACCGAAGCCGTTCGGCGGGAACGCGTCGGCGGGCGCGGTGCCCCGGTGGCCGTCCTCGGCGAGATTCTTCACCGGGAACGAGCCCTGCCAGATGTTGCAGCGGTGCTCGCCGTCCGGGGTGAGCTCGTCGCCCCACGGGTAGCGGCGCTGCTCCAGGCCGCCGCGCGCCGCGAACTCCCACTCCGCCTCGGTGGGCAGCCGCGCCCCCGCCCACCGGCAGTACGCGACCGCGTCGTGCCAGGACACGTGCACCACCGGGTGGTCGGCGCGGTCGTCGACGTCGGAACCGGGGCCTTCCGGCCGGTTCCAGGTCGCGCCTTCCACACCGCACCACCAGGGGGTCTGCTCCGGCCGGGGCGCCGAGCGCCGCAGCGAACCGGGCAGGAACGAGGCGAAGACGTAGGACCAGCCGAAGCGCTCGGCGTCGGTGGTGAACCCGGTGTCGGCGACGAAGCGGGCGAACTCGGCGTTGGTGACGGCGAGCGCGCTGATCTCGAACGGGCTCACCCGCACTTCGCGCACCGGGCCTTCGCCGTCCTGCGGGAACCCGTCCGCGTCGGCGGTGCCCATCAGGAACGCGCCGCCGTCGAGCGCGATCCACCGGTGCTCGACGGTCTCGGCCGCGGCGCCCGGCGCCACGGCCGGGGCGTCGCCGGCTTCGCGGGTGCGCCCGGGCGCGCAGCAGCCGTCGTGCCGCTCGGAGGTCTTCGGGTCCGCTTCGCTCACGGCGTCCACTCTAGGAGCGCTCGGCGCCGGAACCGGGGAGCGGGGTGGGCCGCATCGGGAGGCACGGGGACCGATCCGGCCGGGTCCACGACCGGATCAGTCCACTGAGGACGGTCAGGGATGCGTGCGCGGCCCGCGCAGCCGCTGCACCAGAGCGGCACCGGCGCCCCGGAAACCGTCGTCCAGGACGTCGGTGAACATCACCGCGCCCACCACGAGAACGAACAACATCACCACGACAACAGCGAACATATCGACACAACCCCTTTCACCTGGATCATCGTCGACCGGCCATGATCGTTACGGGGCGTCCGGGTGACGCGCGCGACGCGGTCACCCGCACCCTTCGGGAGTTCCGCCGGGACCACTAATCTAGGCGGGTGCGGACACCTCGGCCACCTTCACCGCGGCCGGTCTCCGGGCGGCCCAACCCGGCGCAGTGGGTTTGGTACGCGTTCGGCGGCCGGTTGCCCGCGCGCTGCGCGGAATGGGTGCTGCACGACGTGACCTGCCGGACCTGGGCGCTGCGGCACGTGGCCCGCGCGCTGACCCAGCTCGCGCCGTTCTGCCTGCTGCTGCTGTTGCTGCCCGGGCCGCTGGACCTGCGGCTCAGCACGATCGGGATGGGGTTGTTCGTGGGGCTGTTCTGCTCGCTGTACCTGATGGGGGAGGCGTGCGAGCACCGGTCGATCAAGCACGGCCATCCGCCCGGCCTGGCCCGCGAGACCCGGCAGGTGCGCAAGGACGTGGAGCGGGCCGGCAAGCACGGCACCGGGTTCCGCCCGTGGTGGCACTGACCGTCCCGCGTTCCGCGCTCGCCGACGCGGAACCGGTCGCGTTCTGGCCGCAGCGCTCGCCGATCGCGCCGCGCCCGCCGCTGCCCGGTCCGAGCCGGGCCGACCTCGCCGTGGTCGGCGCCGGGCTCACCGGGTTGTGGACGGCGGTGCTGGCCAAGCAGCGCGACCCGGGCCTCGACGTGCTCGTGCTGGACGCGGGCCGCGCCGGGTCCGGCGGCAGCGCCCGCAGCGGCGGATTCCTGTCCGAGTCCCTCACCCACGGCCTCGCCCACGGCACCTGGCTGTGGCCGGCCGAGATCGGCGGGCTGGTGGAGCTGGGCAGGCGGAACCTGCGCGAGATCGGGGAGTTCCTCGACGCGGAGGGCATCGACGCCGACCTGAGCTGGTGCGGCAAGACCGCCGTGGCCACCGAACCGCACCAGGTCGGCGAGCTGCGGGACGAGGCCGACCTCTACCGCGAGCACGGGTTCACCGCGCTCTTCCAGGGCGCCGGCGGCGTCCGGGCGGACCTGCGCTCCGACTCGTTCCGCGCCGGACTGCGCCTGCCGGAGGCCGGGGGACTGGTCGACCCGGTGAAGCTCGTCGGCGGCCTGCTCGCGGCCGCCGAGCGGGCCGGGGTGCGGGTGCACGAGGGCAGCCCGGTCCGCTCGGTGCGCGCCGGTTCGGCGGCCGTGCGACTTCGGTGTCCACAAGGGACTGTCGAGGCCGGGCGGGTGGTGCTCGCGACCAACGCGTTCCCCGCCCCGCTGCGCGGGCTGCGCCGCCGGGTGCTGCCCGTCTGGGACCACGTGCTGGTCACCGAACCGCTGTCCGCGGCGGCGTGGGACTCCCTGGGCTGGCGCGAACGCCAGGGCGTCACCGACTCGCACAACCTGTTCCACTACTTCCGCCCCACCCCGGACGGCCGGGTCCTGTGGGGCGGCGGCGCGCCGGAGTACTTCTTCGGCGGGCGCACCTCCGGCCGCTTCGCCGACCGGCCGGAGGTGCACCGCAGGCTCGCGGCCCGGTTCTTCGCGACGTTCCCGCAGCTGGAGGGCACCCGGTTCACCCACCGCTGGGGCGGGCCCATCGACGCCACCACCCGCTCGACCCCGGTGTTCGGCACGGCCTGCGCGGGCCGCGTCGCCTACGCCACCGGCTTCACCGGGCTCGGCGTGGCCGCCTCCCGGTTCGGCGCGCAGGTCGCGCTGGACCTGCTGGCGGGCGCCGAGACGCGGCGCACCCGCTCCGCCCTGGCGCGGACCCGGCCACTGCTGTACCCGCCGGAACCGCTGCGTTGGCCGCTGGTGCGGCTGACCCACCGGGCGCTGGCCCGCGCCGACGCCACCGCGGGCCGGCGCGGGTGGTGGCTGCGGCTGCTGGACCGGCACGGGATCGGCCTCGGGAGTTGATCGCCCGCCCGGCGGCCGCCGGACCGCCGTCCGCCGCACCGCGTCCACCGGTGCCGACACACCGGCGCTTCCTCCTTCCGAGCGAACCCGCGGCCCCGCGCCGGGAGCCCGCCGCACCCGTTCCCGCAGCGAGCGACCGCGCCCGCGGCGCCGGTGGTGCTCAGCGCCGGTGATCCTGGGCCGCGCGGTCATTGCAGGTCCCGGTACCGCGCCATATGTTCGGAGCGTCCCCGGCCGGTCACAGTCCGAGAGGTGCCGCCATGCCGAACCTGGTTCGCGCCGCACTGGTCCAGGCGAAGTGGACCGGCGACGCCCGGTCCATGATCGACGTCCACGAGCAGCACACCCGCGCCGCCGCCGCGCAGGGCGCGCAAGTGATCGGGTTCCAGGAGGTGTTCAACGCCCCCTACTTCTGCCAGGTGCAGAACACCGAGCACCAGCGGTGGGCCGAAGCCGTCCCCGACGGCCCCACCACCGAGCGGATGCGCGCGCTGGCCCGCGAGCTGCGGATGGTGATCGTCGTGCCGATCTTCGAGGTGGACGGTCCCGGCTTCTGCTACAACACCGCCGCCGTCATCGACGCCGACGGCGAATACCTCGGCAAGTACCGCAAGCACCACCTACCGCACCTGCCCGGGTTCTGGGAGAAGTTCTACTTCCGCCCCGGCAACCTCGGCTGGCCGGTGTTCGACACCGCGGTCGGCAAGGTCGGCGTCTACATCTGCTACGACCGGCACTTCCCGGAGGGCTGGCGGGCCCTCGGGCTCGCCGGGGCGCAGATCGTCTACAACCCGTCCGCGACCAGCCGGGGCCTGTCCTCCTACCTGTGGCGGCTGGAGCAGCCGGCCGCCGCGGTCGCCAACGAGTACTTCGTCGCCGCGATCAACCGGGTCGGCGTGGAGGAGTACGGGGACAACGACTTCTACGGCAGCAGCTACTTCGTCGACCCGTACGGCCGGTTCGTCGGCGACGTCGCCGGCGACCGCGACGAGGAACTCGTGGTGCGCGACCTCGACCTCGACCTGATCGACGAGGTCCGCGCCAAGTGGGCCTTCTACCGGGACCGCCGCCCGGACGCCTACGGGCCGCTCACCGCGCCCTGACCGACACCCGTTCCGGACCCGCTGGAGAGGAAGGACGGCCATGACCGACGAGGGCATGCACGAAGAGCTGGCGAAGCGGCGCAGGGCGGTGCTGCCGGACTGGCTGTCCACCTACTACGAGCAGCCGATCGACCTGGTCAGCGGCGAGGGCCGCCACGTCCAGGACGCCGAGGGGAACCGGTACCTGGACTTCTTCGGCGGGATCCTCACCACGATGACCGCGCACGCGCTGCCCGAGGTCACCGCCGCCGTCTCCGAGCAGGCCGGGCGCATCCTGCACTCCTCCACGCTGTACCTGAACCGGCCGATGGTCGAGCTGGCCGAACGCGTCGCCGAGCTGTCCGGCATCGACGACCCGCGGGTGTTCTTCACCGCGAGCGGCACCGAGGCCAACGACACCGCGCTGCTGCTGGCCACCGGGTACCGCGGCTCCAACCAGGTGCTGGCGCTGCGCAACAGCTACCACGGCCGGTCCTTCTCGGCGCTGGCCATCACCGGGAACCGGGCGTGGTCGCCGACCAGCCTGTCCCCGGTGCAGACCAGCTACGTGCACGGCAGCAGGCGGCGCGGCACCCCGCTCGCCGACCTGCCCGACGCGGAGTTCACCGACGCCTGCGTGCAGGACCTGGAGGACGTGCTCGGGCAGCTGCACGGCAACGTGGCCTGCCTGATCGCCGAACCGATCCAGGGCGTCGGCGGGTTCGCCGTCCCACCGGACGGGCTGTTCGCCCGGTTCAAGGAGGTGCTGGACCGGCACGGCATCCTGTGGATCAGCGACGAGGTGCAGACCGGCTGGGGCCGCACCGGCGAGCACTTCTGGGGCTGGCAGGCGCACGGCGGCAGCGGAGCGCCGGACATCGTGACCTTCGCCAAGGGGCTCGGCAACGGGCTGTCCATCGGCGGCGTCGTGGCCCGCGCCGAGATCATGAACAGCATCGGGGTGAACTCGCTGTCCACCTTCGGCGGCAGCCCGGTCACGACCGCCGGGGCGCTGGCGAATCTGGAACACCTGCTCCAGCACGACCTGCAGGGCAACGCGCTGCGCGTCGGCGCCGTGCTGCGCGCGGCCATCGACGAGGCCCGGCCGCGACTGCCGCTCGTCGCCGACGTGCGCGGCAAGGGGCTGATGCTCGGCGTGGAACTCGCCGACCCCGGCACCGGCGCCCCCGACCCGGCCGCCGCCACCGCGGTGCTGGAGCACACCCGCCGCGACGGGCTGCTCATCGGCAAGGGCGGGCTGGACGGCAACGTGCTGCGCATCGCCCCGCCGCTGAGCCTCACCGAGCAGGAGGCCCGCGAGGGCGCCGCGATCCTGGTCGACGCGCTGGGCAGAGCGGGGGAGCGGCCATGACCAGGACGGTGATCCGCGGCGGACTGGTGATCACCGCGACCGAGGAGGTCGAAGCCGACGTGCTCGTGGTCGACGAGCAGGTCGCCGCGCTCGGCACCCCCGAACTCGCCGAGCAGTGGCTGCCCGGCGCCGACGCGGTCCTCGACGCGGAGGGGCTCTACGTCATCCCCGGCGGCGTCGACGGGCACACCCACATGGAGATGCCGTTCGGCGGCACCTCCTCCGCCGACACCTTCGAGACCGGCACCCGGGCGGCCGCGTGGGGCGGCACCACCACGATCATCGACTTCGCCATCCAGTCCATCGGCGGATCCGCGCGGGAAGGGCTCGACACCTGGCACGCGAAGGCCGAGGGGAACTGCGCGGTGGACTACGGGTTCCACTTGATCCTGTCCGACGTGCACGACGGCTCGCTGGCCGAGCTGGACGGGCTGGTCGGCGAAGGAGTCACCAGCTTCAAGCTGTTCATGGCCTACCCCGGCGTGTTCTACAGCGACGACGGGCGGATCCTGCGCGCCATGCAGCGGGCCGCGGGCAACGGGGCGCTGACCATGGTGCACGCCGAGAACGGCATCGCCATCGACGTGCTCGTCCAGCAGGCCCTCGCCGCCGGGCGCACCGACCCCCGCGAGCACGGCCGGGTGCGCCACCCGCTGCTGGAGGCCGAGGCCACCCACCGCGCGATCCAGCTCGCCCGCGTCGCGGGAGCCCCGCTCTACGTCGTGCACGTCTCGGCGGCCGAAGCGCTCGACGAACTCGTCCGCGCCCGCGACACCGGGATCCCGGTGTTCGGCGAGACCTGCCCGCAGTACCTGTTCCTCACCGTCGACGAGCTGTCCCGGCCCGGGTTCGAAGGGGCCAAGTACGTCTGCTCCACGCCGCTGCGGCCCGAGGAGCACCAGCGGGAGCTGTGGCGCGGTCTGCGCACCGACGACCTGTCGGTCGTGGCCACCGACCACTGTCCGTTCTGCTTCGTCTCGCAGAAGGAACTCGGGCTCGGCGACTTCTCGAAGATCCCGAACGGCATGCCCGGGGTGGAGCATCGGCTGGACCTGCTGCACCAAGGGGTGGTGGACGGCCGCCTCACCCGCCGCCGCTGGGTGGAACTGGCCAGCACGACCCCGGCGCGGATGTTCGGCCTGCACCCGCGCAAGGGCACCATCGCGCCCGGATCCGACGCGGACGTCGTGCTCTACGACCCGCGCGCCGAACACGTGCTGTCCGCCGGGACGCACCACATGAACGTCGACTACAACCCCTACGAGGGCCGGACCGTCACCGGTGCGGTGCGCACCGTGCTCTCCCGCGGCCGGGTGATCCTCGACGGGGACGAGTACCGCGGCCGTCCCGGCCACGGGCGCTTCCTGCGGCGGGACACCTGCGGATACCTGACCTGACACCACGGAGGTGCGCATGCGGTTCGGGCTCGTGCTCCAAACCGACCCCCCGGCCTGGTCGGTCGTGGAACTGATGCGGCGCGCCGAAGCGCTCGGCTTCGACCACGGCTGGACCTTCGACTCCTGCGTGCTGTGGCAGGAGCCGTTCGTGATCCACAGCCAGATCCTCGCCGCGACCGAGCGGATGGTCGTCGGGCCGATGGTCACCAACCCGGCCACCCGGGACTGGAGCGTCACCGCGTCCACCTTCGCCACGCTCAACGAGATGTTCGGCGACCGCACCGTCTGCGGCATCGGGCGCGGCGACTCGGCGCTGCGCGTCACCGGTGGCAAGCCGAACACCCTCGCGGTGCTGGAACGCGCGGTCGGCGTGATCCGGGACCTCGCGGAAGGGCGCGAGACCGAGGTGGACGGCACCGCCGTCCGGCTCCCGTGGGTGCGCGGCGGGCGCCTGCCGGTGTGGATCGGCGCGTACGGGCCGAAGGCCCTCGATCTGGCAGGTCGGGTCGGCGACGGCGTGATCCTGCAGCTCGCCGACCCGCTGCTGGTCCGGTGGATGGTCCGGCACGTCCGCGACGCGGCCGAGGCCGCGGGGCGCGACCCGGACGCGATCACCGTGTGCGCGGCCGCACCCGCCTACGTCGGCGCGGACCTCGCGCACGCCCGCGAGCAGTGCCGGTGGTTCGGCGGCATGGTCGGCAACCACGTGGCCGACCTGGTGCGCCGCTACGGTTCGGGCTCGGCGGAGATCCCCGCGGAGCTCACCGACTACATCCGCGGCCGCGCGGGCTACGACTACTCCCACCATGGGCGCGCGGGCAATCCCAGCACCGACTTCGTGCCCGACGAGATCGTGGACCGGTTCTGCCTGCTCGGGCCGCCCGAGGCGCACCTGGACAAGCTCGCCGAACTGCGCGCGGCGGGCGTGCACCAGTTCGCCGCCTACGCCATGCACGACGCCGTCGAGTCCACGGTGGAGGAGTACGGCCGGGCGATCATCCCGCGCGCCACCGCTCCGGAGTTCGCCACGCGCTAACGCGTAGGCCCACCGCACCGGCTGGGTGAACCCGGACCCGCTCCGCGCCGGCGCGCCGACCAGGTCACATCGGCGCGACCACCACGGACGACCGGGCCGCCGCCGGGGCAGACTGTCCGCCATGCGAGGGCGAACGGGTTTCGGGTGGGCACTGCACGGTGACGGCAGCACGCCGCGCCCCGGCGAGTCGGTGGCCCCGCACGAACGGCTCACCTGGGGCCGCACCATCGGGTTCGGCGCCCAGCACGTGGTGGCGATGTTCGGCGCCACCTTCGTGTTCCCGGTCCTGATGGGACTGGACCCGAACCTCGCGATCATGGTGTCCGGTGGGGCGACGATCCTCTTCTTGCTCGTGGTGCAGGGCAAGATCCCCAGCTACCTGGGCAGCAGCGCCTCGTTCGTCGGCGCCGTCACCGCGATCCGCGCGGGCGGCGGGGACACCGCGACCGTCACCGGCGCGATCCTGGTATCCGGCGCGGTGCTCGCCGCCGTCGGAGTGGTGGTGCACTTCGCCGGGCCGGGGGTGGTGCAGCGGTTGCTGCCGCCGGTGCTGTCCGGGGCGGTGGTGCTGCTGATCGGGTTCAACCTCGCGCCGGTGGTGGCCGAGACGTACTGGCCGCAGGACCAGTGGACCGCGCTGCTCACGATGATCATCGTGGTGGCGGGCAGCGTGCTGCTGCCCGGGTTCTGGGGCCGCATCGCGGTGTTCCTCGGGCTCGCCGGCGGTTACCTGCTGTCCTGGGCGTTCGACGTGCTGCTCGGCCCGATCACCGCGCCCGGCTCCGACGGGGTGGTCAGCACCCACCCGCGGGTGGACCTCAGCGGCGTCGCGGACGCGGCCTGGTTCGGGCTGCCCGAGGTGCACGCGCCGTCCTTCTCCGCCTCGGCGATCATCGTGGTGCTGCCCGCGGTGATCGCGCTGCTGGCCGAGAACACCGGGCACGTCAAGGCCGTCGAGGAGATGACCGGCACCGACCTGCAGGGCAGCCTCGGTCGGGCGGTGTTCGCCGACGGGTTCGCCACCACGCTCTCCAGCGCGCTCGGCGGCCCGCCGACCACCACCTACGCGGAGAACATCGGCGTCATGGCGGCCACCCGGGTGTACTCGACCGCGGCGTACTGGGTGGCGGCGCTGGTGGCCATCGGATTCGGCCTGTGCCCGAAGTTCGGTGCGATCGTGGCCGCCGTGCCCGGTGGGGTGCTCGGCGGGATCACCGTCGTGCTGTACGGCATGGTCGGGTTGCTGGGTGTGAAGATCTGGGTGCAGAACCGCGTCGACTTCGCCGATCCGGTGAACCTGCTCCCGGTCGCCGCCGGGGTGATCGCCGGCATCGGCGGGGTGTCGCTGACCTTCACGCCGAGCCTGAGCCTCAGCGGCATCTCCCTCGGCACCCTGATCGTCCTGATCGGCTACCACCTGCTCCGCGCCTTCGCCCCCGCCCGGGACTGACCGCCGTCGGGGTCGCCGCGGGAGCCGCGGCCGCTTCAGCGGGACGTGGTGGACGACCGCAGGAGGCGGTGGACCTCGCGGGCGGCGGCGCGGCCGGCGCGGTTCGCGCCGATGGTGCTGGCGGACGGGCCGTAGCCGACCAGGTGCAGCCGCGGTTCCGCGACGACCCGGGTGCCGTCCATCCGGATGCCGCCGCCCGGTTCGCGCACGCCCAGCGGTGCCAGGTGGTCCAAGGCGGCGCGGAACCCGGTGGCCCAGAGGATCACGTCCACCTCGACCTCGGTGCCGTCGGCCCACCGCAGGCCGCCGGGCGTGATCCGCTCGAACATCGGGTGCCGGTCGAGCACCCCGGAATCCCGCGCGCGCAGCACCGCCCGCGTCGGCGGCAGCCCGGTCGCGCTCACCACGCTGCCCGGGGGCAGCCCGGCGCGGACCCGGCGGTCCACTTCGGCCACCGCGCGCCGCCCCGCGTCCGGGGTGAACTCGGCGTCGCCGAACACCGGCGGGCGGCGCGTCACCCACGTCGTGGTGGCCACCTCGGCGATCTCGGTGAGCAGTTCCACCGCGGAGATCCCGCCGCCGACCACCGCGACCCGGCGCCCGTGGAACTCCTCGGCGCCGCGGTAGTCCGCGACGTGCAGCTGCCTGCCGGTGAACGACTCCTGGCCGGGGTAGTGCGGTACGAACGGCTTGGTCCACGTCCCGGTCGCGTTGATCACCGCCCGCGCCGCCCAGGTGTCCGCGCCGGATTCCACCAGCAGCCGCTCGTCGGGTCCGCGCCGCACCGACCGCACCTGCACCGGCCGCCGCACCGGCAGCTCGAATTCGTCTTCATACCGGGCGAAGTACTCGGCGAGCACCTCGGAGGCGGGCCGCGCCCCGTCCTTCTCCGCCAGCGCCAGGCCAGGCAGGTCGTGGATCCCGTGCACCCCGCCCAGCCGCAGCGACGGCCAGCGGTGCCGCCACGCGCCGCCCGCGCCGGTGCCCGCGTCCAGCACGACGAACCCGGTCCCGGTGCGCCGCAGGTGGTGCGCGCTGCTCAGCCCGGCCTGCCCGGCCCCGATCACGACCACGTCGACCTCGTGCTCCACACCGGTGGGAACGCCCGCGGCCGCCGCGGACGTCCCTCACCGGCTGTGGTGTCGAACACCCGGGGATTGGTCCGCAAGGGTGCGACGCACACCACCGCGACCCCTCCTTAACGCATCGGAAACGAGGTCCTAGTATCGGGGTGCAAGTGGGTGTTCGGCCCCGAACCTCTTTCGATCGCGAGACCAAGCGCGGGCAAGCGCGTGCGCCCGTTCGCGCGCTCGGAAGACGGGGAGGTCAGCAGAAAGGAGGCAAGGAAAGTGGCAATGGTGTGGGTGGCTCTCGCAATTGAGGCGATCGTGCTGCTGGCGGTGGCAGGCGTGGCGGTCAGGTGGGTGAACAAGCCTGCGCTGAACACTCCCGCTCAGCCCGCTGAGCAGGTCCCGGCGGTGGAACCGACGGGTGCGATGGTCCAGCAACCTGCCTGAACGCGGCGCAACGGGCTTGTCCGGACCGGACAAGCCCTGCGCATGTGCCGACCCTTATCGCCGCACTTTCTCACCGCGTTACACATTGTTCGAGTGAATTGCCGCGCGCTTTATCGTGCCGCTGTCGAATGGCTGTCCCCCGGGACCGCGGAACGGCCCGAGCGGCGTCCGCGGCGGTGAAATCACCTGCACGCGCACCCGGCCTCGGCGGCTCGGGCGACGACGGCTGCCCGCCCGCGACCGATAGGGTGACCGGGACCTCGCCCGACGAACGCGGAAGGCAGCTGTGACCACATCCCGGCAACGGCCCCAGACCGGACGGCCCGCATCGGTGTTCGCGGACTACCGGAAGTTCGCCGCCCGCGCGGCGCGCAAGCCCGGACTGGTGGGGGCGGTGGCGCCGAGCTCGCCGCACCTCGCCCGCGAGATGGCCTCGATCGTTCCCCGCACCGCGTCCGAGACCGGACCGGTCGTCGTGGAACTCGGCCCTGGCACGGGCGCGCTCAGCCGCGCCGTCCGCGACCGGCTGCCCGAAGGCGGCAGGCACCTGGCGATCGAACTCGACAGCGGCATGGTGGAGCACCTGCGCGCCGACCTGCCCTGGCTGGAGGTCGTGCAGGGCGACGCGGCGAAGCTGCGGACCCTGCTGGTGGACCACGGGGTGGACCGGGTCGACGCGGTGATCAGCGGGCTCCCGTGGTCGATCTTCCCCGGCGAGCTGCAGCGCGACATCCTCGCGGAGGTCGGCCAGGTGCTCGTCCCCGGTGGCGCGTTCACCACGTTCGCCTACGTGCACGCGCTCGGCATGTCCGGCGCGCGCGCGTTCCGCAACCGCCTGGACCTCGCCTTCGACGAGGTCCTCACCAGCCGGACGGTGTGGCGCAACGTGCCGCCCGCGCGGATCTACACCTGCCGCCGCCCGATCTCCTGACCGATCCGGACCGGCCCCGACCACCGGAACAGAGCATGTGCAGCGGAGCGTGATCGGTCTACGGTCGCGATGTGGGGACCATTGTGCTGCTGAGGCCGGTGCTCGAAGACGACCTGACCGATCTCGACCGGATGCTCAACACCCGCGAGGCCACCCATCCCTACAACTGGTTCGGCTACCACGGAGCGGGGCATTTCCGGCGCCGCTGGGCGGAATCCGGGCTGCTGGACCGGGACGAGGGCGTGTTGCTGGTCGTCGCCGAGCAGGACCCGCAGCGCCGGCTCGGATTCGTGTCGTGGGCGAAGAACCCGACCGGGCAGACCTCGTACTGCTGGAACATCGGGATCACGCTGCTGCCGGAGGCGCGCGGCCGCGGTCACGGCACCGACGCGCAGCGGCAGCTCGTCGCGTACCTGTTCGCCCACACCCAGGTGAACCGGGTGGAGGCGGGCACCGAGGTGGACAACCTCGCCGAGCAGCGCGCCCTCACCAAGGCCGGGTTCACCCGGGAGGGCGTGCTGCGCGGCTGGTTGTTCCGCGACGGGCGGTGGCGGGACTGCGTGCGCTACAGCGTGCTGCGCGACGAGGTCGTCGGCCGCTGAGTCACTCCAGCTGCTCCTCCAGCCAAGTGGTGTGCACCGGGCCGCTGCGCAGCTTGTCGTTGCCGACCAGCCGCCGGTGCAGCGGGATCGTGCTCGCCACGCCTTCGATGCGGAACTCCCGCAGCGCCTGCTCGGCCCGCGCGTACGCCTGGTCGCGGTCGGCGCCCCAGCAGATCAGCTTCGCGATCATCGAGTCGTAGAACGGGCTGATCCGGTCGCCGCGGGCCAGTCCGGTGTCCACCCGCACGCCCGGGCCGCCGGGCAGGTCGAACGTGGTGACCTCGCCGGGGGACGGGGCGAACCCGCGGTCCGGGTCCTCGGCGTTGATCCGCAGCTCGATGGCCGCGCCGGTGGGCACCAGGTCGTCCTGGGTGAAGGACAGCGGTGTGCCCGCGGCGATGCGCAGCTGCTCGGCGACCAGGTCCACGCCGCTGATCACCTCGGTGATCGGGTGCTCGACCTGGATGCGGGTGTTCATCTCCATGAAGTAGAAGTGCTGGTCCTCGTCGACGAGGAACTCCACGGTCCCGGCGTTGCGGTAGCCGACGTGGCGGGCGAGCCGGACCGCGGCCTCGCCGATGCGCTGCCGGGTCTCCTCGTGCAGGCCCGGCGCCGGGGCCTCCTCCAGCAGCTTCTGCCTGCGCCGCTGCACCGAGCAGTCCCGTTCGAACAGGTGCACCGCGCCGCCGTGGTCGTCGGCCAGCAGCTGCACTTCGACGTGCCGCGGCCGGGCCAGCGCCCGCTCCAGGTAGGACGTGCCGTCGCCGAACGCGGACCGCGCTTCGGCCTGTGCGGCGGGCAGCACGTCGGCCAGCTCGGCCGCCGAGGACACCGGGCGGATGCCGCGCCCACCACCACCCGCGGCGGCCTTGACCAGCACCGGGTAGCCGAGCTGGTCCGCCGCCGCCTGCGCGGCCGCCAGGTCGGTGACCGGCGCGCTGCCCGGGATCACCGGGACGCCGGCGGCCTGCGCGGTGGCGCGCGCGGTCGCCTTGTCGCCCATCAGCTCGATCGCGGAGGGCGGCGGGCCGACCAGCACCAGCCCGGCGTCCTGCACGGCCCGCGCGAACCGCGAGTTCTCCGAGAGGAAGCCGTACCCCGGGTGGATCGCGTCGGCCTGGGTGCTGCGCGCCGCCTCCAGCACCGCCGCCGCGTTCAGGTAGGACTTCGATGCGGGGGAGGCGCCGATGTGCACCGCGTGATCGGCGAGCTGCACCCAGCGGGAGTTCTTGTCGGCGTCGGAGTACACCGCCACCGCCTCGACCCCGGCCGCGTGGCAGGCGCGGATGATGCGGACCGCGATCTCGCCCCGGTTGGCGACGAGGACTCTGCTCGGGCCGGTCATGGTGCCACGACCTCGGCGACGCCTTGACCGGCCTCCACCTCGTCGCCCTCGTCGAGCAGGAACCGGCCGAGGGTGCCCGCCTGTTCGGCCTTCACCTCGCTGAAGGTCTTCATCACCTCGATGAGCGCGATGGTCTGCCCTTCCTGGACCATCGCGCCGACTTCCACGAAGGGTTCCTGGTCCGGCGCGGGACGTCGGTAGAAGACGCCGGGGAGCGCGGCGTTGACGGTCGACATGGTGGCCTCCTCCGTAACTTGGGGGTGCGGGACTAGCTGACGGCGGCGCGGACCTTCTCCAGCCGGATCCCGCGGTCCCGGCGGGCGGCGATCGCGGCGTCGACGTCGACCGAGGTGAACGCCACCCGGTCGCCGGTGCGGGCCTGCGCGATGCGGTCCCGGTCGACGGAGATCACGGTGCCGACGGTGGCGTAGCCGCCGCCGGTGACCGCGTCGCCGAGCAGCACGATCGGTTCGTCCCCGCCGGGAACCTGGACCGAGCCGATGGGGTACCCGAGGTCGACGACGTTCGCCGGGTCGCTGCCCGCGCCGAACGGTGGCTCGCGGTCGACGAAGTCGATGGTGCCGCCGCGCAACCGGTAGCCGACGCGGTCGGCGTCCTTGGTCACCTTCCACTCGGTGTCCACGAAGGACTCCATCGCGGTCTCGGTGAGCCGGTAGGAGCACAGCCCCACCACGAGCCGCAGCTGCGCCGGTCCGCCGAGGGCCGGCCGCAGCCCCGCGGGCACCGAGGTACCGGGGGAGGGCCCGGACACCGGCGGCGAACCCAGCGGCAACCGGTCGTCCGCGCGCAGCGCCCTGCCGTGGAAGCCGCCGATGCCGGTGAGCGTGTAGGTGGAGCGCGAACCCAGGTACTCCGGTACCGCGATCCCACCGCTGACGGCCACGTACGGGCGGGCGCCCGCGGTGAGCATCTCGAAGGACAGGACGTCCCCGGCGCGCACCGCGATCGCCTCCCACAGCGGGACGGGTTCGCCGTTGACGCGGGCCGGGGCGTCGGCGCCGGTGACGGCGATGCGGCGCTCGTCGGTGAACTCCAGCTCCGGCCCGATGTAGGTGGCCTCCAGCGCGGCGGCCCCCTCCGGGTTGCCCACCAGCAGGTTGGCCACGCGGAAGGAGTACTGGTCGAGCGCGCCGGAGGGCGGCATCCCGATGGCGTACCAGCCGTCGCGCCCGGCGTCCTGCACCGTCGTGTACAGCCCTCCGGAGCGCACGATGACCTCGCTCATCACAGCACCTCCAGCAGGTTCCGGTTGAAGCCGTCCGGGTCCGCGAGGAACGCGGTGGGGGAGAACTCGACCTCGGCGGTGCGGTAGCGGAAGGTGCCCGCTTCCACGTCGGCCCGGATGCGGTCGTACTCGGCGCGGTCGATCGCGCGGTAGTGCAGGATGTCGCTCGGTTTCGGGAACGCGATGTGATCGGCGAAATCCGGCAGCGATTGCGCGAGGTCGAACACCGGCGCGGGCGCGATCCCGAAGAGTTGATATCCGCCCGCGCCGCGAACCGGGTAGATCACCGAGAACGCACCGCCGTATCCGAAGGCGCGTTCCGGAGTATCGGTGCGCGGCCGCACGTACTTGGGAACTTCGATCTGCCGTTCGCGCGGGACCATCTGATAGCAGAACGGCAATCCGGGCACGAATCCGAGCATGGTGACGATGAACGGCGCACCGGTGATCGCGTCGATCAGTTCCGGGACGCCGCGGAACCCGTTGATCCGCGCCGCGTAGTCGAGATCGGTGCCGGACGGGTCCTGGTGGTGGTCCCGGAAGCGCAGCAGGGTCTCCCGGGTCCACGGGTCGTCGAAGAGGATCGGCACGTCCACGATCCGGGTCGGCACCACGTGGTCTTCCGGCAGGTCGCCCGCGGTGATCTCCAGCCTGCGCAGCTCGTCGACCAGTTCCGCCGGGTGCAGGCGGTCCGGGTCGAGCCGGACCATGTAGGAGGCGTTGGACGGGCAGATGTCGACGACGCCGTCGATGCCCTGCTCGCGCAGCGCGCCGGTGATCGCCATCGCCTTGAAATTCGCTTCCAGGCTCATTTCCTGATCGAGTTCGACGAAGACGAATTCATCGCCGCCGAACTCGTACCGAGCGGGAGGCAGGTGCGTGGTAGTCGCTGCCATGTCGACCTCCTCAACCGGTTACGGAGGTGATCTGCCGTGGACCAGAGCATGCGCCGAAGTGATTCCCGGCGCAGAACCTGAGCTGAGAACTCGTTGGACGGCACGAAAAAAATCGCACGTTCGGGTCACCATAGCCCGCGCACCACGAAGATCGGTACGCGCGAACGCACGCACCGGAATGGGCCGAAAGGACCCGCGTAGATCGGGAAAGGAACGGCGAGGACAACCGAAAGGAGCACTGCGCGGTCCGGGGGCGTGCGGGAACATGGCTCTGACCATCGGCGCGCGGCCGGGGATCACCGCAGGGCACACCCCGTCGGGTCGCGGTCGGCAGCTGCGGGAGGTGGGTCCGGTGCAGGAACTGGTGGATCTCAACGCGGACGCGGGGGAGAGCTTCGGCCGGTGGAAGCTCGGTGACGACGAACGGGTGATCCCGTTGGTCACGTCGGTGAACATCGCCTGCGGCTGGCACGCGGGCGACCCGGCGACGATGCGGGAGTCGCTGCGCATCGCACGCGACGCGGGCGTGGCCGCAGGCGCGCACCCCGGATTCCCCGACCTGACCGGGTTCGGGCGGCGCGCGCTCGCGCTGAGCCCGCGGGAGGCGGCGGACGCGTGCCTGTACCAGTTCGGCGCGCTGCGGGCGCTGGCCGACGAGCTGGGCGTGCCGATCACCCACGTGAAGCCGCACGGCGCGTTCTACGGGCTCACCTCGCGGGAACCGGACGTGGCCGCGGCGGTCGGCGAGGCCGTCGCCGCCGCGGCGCCGGGCGTGCCGGTGGTGCTGCTGGCCGGTGCGACCGCCGACCGGGTGGCCGAACGGGGCGTGCCGGTGGTGCGGGAGGCGTTCGCCGACCTGGACTACGACGAGACCGGGCGGATCATCATCGAACCGAACCCGGTCGCGAAGGATCCGCTGGCCTGCGCGGAGCAGGCGCTGGCGGTGCTGCGCGGCTCGGTGACCTCGGTGCGCGGCACCGACGTCCCGGTGGCGGCCGACTCGATCTGCCTGCACGGCGACCGCCCGAACGCGGTGGAGGTGGCGCGCGCGGTGCGGGACGCGCTGAGCGCGGCGGGCGTGCGGCTCGCCCCGATGCGGGACGTCCTGGCGGCGCGGGGAACCGGTGCGGCCCCCGCGATGGGGAAGGCGGCGACCGCACCGGCGTGATCGGGGCCGGACCGGACGAGGTGCTCCGGCCCGGCACCCGGGTCAGTTCACGGGCAGCAGCTCCTCGCGCAGCGCGACACGGTTGTCGGTGAAGTGGTCGCCCTCCGGGCTGAACGGCGCCACCTCGTCCGGCACGCAGTCGGCGACGAGCAGCGTGTCGTCGCTGCGCTCGTCCGGCCCGGCGGCGATCATCGGCGTGCCGTCCGGCGCCCACACCCCGGAGTTGCCGCGGTACTGCCACTGCCCGCGCTCCGAGGTCTCCCAGCCGCGCCGGTTCACGTACGCCACGAACACCCGCCACACCGAGGCCATCGCCGGGATGATGTGCTCGGTCGCGTCCGGGTACGGCACCTGGGTGGGGTTGCCGTCGTGCAGCGTGAAGTGGTGGTCGGCGGCGGTCGGACCCACCACGAGCCGAGCCCCGCGGCCCACCAGGCTCTGGTAGAGCGGCGGGAACTCGCACTCGTAGCAGTTGAGCAGGCCCACCGGGAACTGGTTCACCTTCACCACCGGCGGCAGCTCGGTGCCCGCCGTGAAGTTGATCCGCTCCGCCGCCCCGTACAGGTGGGTCTTGCGGTAGTTCGCGGCCAGTTCACCGCCGAGGACCAGCGCGATGGAGTCGTGCACGGTGCCCGCGTCCCGGTCGAGCTCCACGTAGGGCACCACGATCCCCACGTCGTGCGCGGCCGAGAGCTCCCGGGCGGCCTGCACGGCGGTGCCGTCCGAAGGCTGGGCGAGGGCGCGGGCTTCGGCGGCGCCGAGCGAGTAGCCGGTGGTGTAGCACTCGGGGAAGGCGCACAGCTGGGCCTGGTAGCGGGCGGCGACCTCGACGACCTCCCGCATCCGGGAGAGGTTCGCGGTCACCGCTTCCGGGGTGCCCACCGGGTTCTCGCCTTGGAACAGCGCGAGGCGCACGCCGGTGCCGGGCTGCGGGGGTTCGGGCTTGGTGAGCTTGCTGGCGATGCGGATGGGGCGCAACGGTTCGTCCTCTCTGCAGGGGTGGGGAACGGGTTTCACGCGGGGGTGGCGATGGCGCCGGACAGGTAGCCGCGCACCGCGTCGAGCAGGTCCTCGGCGTGCCGCGCGGTGAGTTCGGTGCGCACCACGATGCGCAGCACGTCGGTCTGCTGGCGGTCCGGTGGCAGCGAGTAGACCGGGACCGACCAGCCGTGCGTGCCCAGGTGCGCGGCCAGCTCCCGCAACGTCCAGCGGTGCGCGCCTTCGCGCTGGGCCAGCACGACGACGGGGAGTTCGCGGCCGTCGCCGAGCACCTGGAACGGGCCCATGCCGCCGAGCGCGTCGGCCAGCGCGGTGGCGGTGGCGCGGCTGCGGGCGTGCAGCTCGCGGAAGCCGTCGAAGCCGAGCCGCAGGAAGTTGTAGTACTGCAGCACCACCGGCGCCGCCGAGCGGGAGAAGCTCAGCTCGTGGTTGGCGCGCGTGCTGCCCAGGTAGTTCGTGTCGAAGCTGAGCCAGTTCGTGCGCGCCTCAGGGTCCCGCCACACGATCCACCCGAGCCCGGCCGGGACCATGCCGTACTTGTGCCCCGACGCGTTGATCGAGTGCACCCGCGGCAGCCGGAAGTCCCACGCCAGCCCCGGATCCAGGAAGGGCGCGATGAAACCGCCGGAGGCGGCGTCCACGTGGATCGGAACGTCCACACCGGACTCCGCCGCGAGATCGTCGAGGGCGGCGGCTATCTCGGCGATCGGCTCGTAGCTGCCGTCGATCGTGGACCCCAGGATGCTGACCACGCCGATGGTGTCCTCGTCGCAGCGTTCCGCCGCCTGCTGCGCGGTCAGGTGCAGCCGGTCCTGCTGCGCGGGGGCGATGCGCGGCTCCACCTCCCAGTAGCGGCAGAACTTGTGCCAGCACACGTGCGCGTTCGAGCCCAGCACCAGGTTCGGCTTCCGCCCGCCGGTGTCCCCGCGGTGCCGCCACCGCCGCAGCAGCGAGGTGCCGGCCAGCAGCGCGGCCTCGCTGGACCCGGTGGTGGCGGTGCCGACGGCGGTGGACAGGTCCGCGTTCCACAGCCCCGCCAGGGTCTGCACGCAGTGCCGCTCCAGCTCGGTGGCGCCCGGGTACTGGTCCCGGTCGATGAGGTTGTACGGCAGGTAGTCGCTGAAGAGCCGTTCGGCCTCCGGTTCGACGGAGCTGGTCAGGAACGTGGCCAGGTTCGACGCCGGGGCGATGTCCTCCCGGAGCTTGATCCGGACCGCGTTGGCCGCCGCCGAGGCGGTCCAGCCCTTGCTGGGCATCGCTCCCGGCGGTCGCGCGGTCGTCGTGGGTGGTGCGCTCGCCCGGCTTGCCGCCTGCGGACACGACATGGCGAAGACCTCCTTGAGGGGGACTGCGACGTGGTTTCACTGGGGGCTGCGAACTCAGGTGGCCTCGCAGCCGAGTGCAGCGGGAGGGATTGGGACGTGCGACGTTTCGAAACCTAGGCCCCGCTCGGCGGCGGCAAACATGGTCACAAAGGCCTGCTCCGCCGGACCTGGTCCTCCGAATGGCACCTCCGCGGTCGCTCGAACGTGTCCTTGATTGCGGCATCCGGGGGAAATCGGTGGCCGGTCGGTCACTTCTGCGGGGGCTCCTGACGACATAGCCAGTGGAGGCAGCGACCGGTCCGGTGCAGGTGGGAAGGCCTTGCCCGGTGGTGAAGCGTCGGCCTGCGACGGTGCTCGAAGAAGACCTGGTCATGGCGGTGGTGCGCCGCGATGTCCCGGTCCTGCGCCGGAACGATCTCGCGTCGTCCGGGGCACCCGTGTGCCCGGTGGCGCGGCCGATGTCACCGAACCTGTGGGAGTCACCTGATGGCCAGTTCGTACCGGCGAGCCTTGGACACCGCGATCACCGCGATGATGCGGGAGGCGATCGAGCACTCCGCGGCGCTGGAGCAGGTGCTCGGGCAGGTGAACCAGCTGGTGACCCTGCGGGTGCGCCTGGGTCACAACGGGCTCGTCGCGGGCGAGGTCTACCGGGACGCGCTGCAGCGCGCGGCCGGCGCCGGGGTCGGCGGCGAGCCGCGCTCGCAGGCGGCACCGCTGCTGCAGCGGCTCACCCCGCGCGAGCACGAAGTGCTGGGGCACCTGGTCCGCGGCAGCTCCAACCGGCAGATCGCCCGGTCGCTGGGCATCTCCGAGCGGACCGTGAAGAACCACCTGCGGGCCGTGTTCACCAAGCTGGAGGTCGCCGACCGCACCTCCGCCGCCGTCAAGGCGCTCACCGCGGGCCGCGCACCGGACGAGCAGGGCGGCGGAGAACCGGGCCCCGTCGAAATCCCCCAGCAGAGCGCGGTGCACCGCGGTTGAACGACCGCGCCCGATCAGCGGGTGCGGGCCACCCCGAACGCGACGATCTTCTACTCTGCCGGACATGCCCGCGCTGAGTCCCAGGTCGATCCTCGAAGGCCGCAGCAGCGACCGCGTCCCGCTCCCGTTCATCATCGGGTTGATCGGGTGCGGCCTGTGCACGCTGCTGGCGGTCGCCTACTACCTGCTCACCGGCGGCGTGCTCAGCACGGTGCTGAGCGGGTTGCTGGCGTTGCCGACGGTGGTGGTGCTGGTGGCGCTGGTGCTGCTGATGGACCGGCTGGAACCGGAACCGCGGGTGAACCTGCTGCTCGCGTTCGCGTGGGGCGCCGGAGTCGCCATCGTCGGCTCGTTCCTGGTGAACACGCTCGGCGGGTCGCTGCTGCACCCGGTGTACGGGCCGGAACTGGGCCGGGTGCTGACCGCCTCGGTGATCGCGCCGGTGGTGGAGGAGAGCTTCAAGGGCTTCTTCCTGCTGCTGATGCTGTGGTTCCGCCGGTTCGAGATCGACGGGCCGACCGACGGGCTGGTGTACGCGGGGCTGTGCGCGCTCGGCTTCGCGTTCGTGGAGAACGTCCTCTACTACCAGACCGGGTTGCTGGAGAACGGGTCCGCGGTGGCGGGCACGGTGCTGGTGCGCGGGGTGATCGCGCCGCTGGGGCACCCGATCTACACGGCGATGACCGGGCTCGGCGTGGCCTACGCGGCGCGCAGCAGGGGAGCAGGTCGCGGGTTCGCCGTGGTCGGCGGCTGGGTGGCGGCGGTGCTGCTGCACGCGCTGTGGAACTTCTCCTCGACGTTCGGCTACGGCGGGTTGGCGCTGGCGTACCTGGTGGAGCTCGGCGTGCTGGTGGCGCTGGTCCTGGTCGTGATCCGGGACCGGCAGCGGCTCATCGGGCTGATCGGCACCCACCTGCCGCCCTACATCCCGAGCGGGCTGGTGCACGACGTGGACGTGCGGATGCTGGCGACGATGAACGGGCGCAGGCGGGCGCGCACTTGGGCGCGGATGCAGGCGGGCCTGCCCGGGGCGCGGGCGATGGCGGACTACCAGCTGGCGGCCACGGAACTCGCGCTGCTGCACGACCACGCGACGCGGGCGACGATCCCGGTGGAGCTGTTCCACTCGCGGCGGGACGCGATCCTCGGGCTGATGCGGGTGGCGCGGAACGCGTTCTTCCAGCGCCGGCCGCTGCCGCAGGTGGCGCCGCCGCCGTGGGCCGGGGCGCACCAGTCCGGCTTCTTCCGCACGTCGGAGCTGGCGACGACGCGGATGCCGGTGTACCGGCCCGCCCCGACGCCGCCTCCGCCGCCGCCCGGGCCGCTCGCGGCCTTGCGCACGCGGAAGATGCGGACGGTGGCGTCCGGCGGACGGCCGGGTGCGGGGGCGGGAGGTTCGCCGCAGCCTTCGGATCCGGAGGGGCGGACCGCTCGGTACTCGAACCCGCTGCGGCCGAGCACCCCGCGATCGGCCCCGCGGCGGGCGAACCCGCGGTCGGCGAGCTCCCAGCGGTCGACTCCGCAGCAGCCGAGCTCGCCATCGCCGAACTCGCAGCCGACGAACCCCCAGCAGTCGAGTACGCAGCCGCCGAGCTCGCAGTCGCCGAGCTCGCAGTCGCCGAACCCCCAGCAGTCGAGTCCGCAGTCGCCGAGCTCGCAGTCGCCGAACCCCCAGCAGTCGAGTCCGCAGCCGCCGAGTCCGCAGCAGTCGAACCCGCAGCAGCCGGTCGCGCAGAAACCCGGTCCGCGGCGGCAGAACCCCCGGCAGCCCGGCGACCGGCGACCCGGACCCCAGCAGGGCCCGCCGGGACCACCGACCCCGCCGCCGAACCACCCGCCC